>CAJOGF010000008.1:0-7549 GCA_905233995.1 uncultured Bacteroidales bacterium
AAAGGAATATGGCTGAAGTTAAAGTCAGAAAAAAATCTTCTTACGCCAATATGACCATAAAAGTTGTTGACGACAAACAACAACCTATTGTCAATACCTTAATAAGGTGTGAAAACGACGGTCAAAAATACGAATTGTATACCAATGAAAACGGTGAAATAACTTTGGACAAAGTCAATTTCAATTCTGATGTTATTTGTACCCAAATTATCAACAAATTAGCCTCGCACAGACATACATTTTCGTTCTCACAGGATACACAAGAATATATCTTTAAGGGCGCTGCAATTTTGGGCAAATCCAACATCACTGACCTCGAAATACAAGTTATCAACAAACAAAAACAAAAAGTTCCAAATTTACGAATAACAATTGATGACGGACACAACGTTCTAAATAAAATTACCGATCAAGACGGAAAAATATTTATTCCAGAACTAAAACGCGGAAAATACAAAATCTCAACAGAATACAAAAACAAACTTACTGTTGTAGACTACGAATGTACCAAAGAAAAAGAAATCTTAAAACTAATTGTCGGCAAAAACAACATTGCATTTTTGTTTTGGTTGATACCTCTTTTGATTCTTTTGGGTTGGCTTATCGTTAATTTCTTAATACCCAAAATTAAAGATATGGCAAATACACCTATAGTTGTTTCCGACACCACAAAAGAAGAAATTGTTCAACCACCTGTTGATACAACAATCAACACAATTACAGAGCCTGTACAAGAACCAGAGCCAGAGCCTGTAACGGGAATAACAATGAGTATTTTTGACGAAAAGACTCAGTCTGCAATTCCGGGAGCTAAAATAGAACTCGAATACAAACAAGATAAAGACAAAACCAAAATTGAAGGTATAGCCGATGAAAACGGTGTTTTCAATTTCAAAGACGTCCCAATGGATTCTACACTTAAAGTAAGTGCTAAAATCACAGCAGAGGGTCATCCTGAATTTATCACAACATTTTTGTATTCTCCCGAAAAGAAAATTATGTTGCCAGAGGTTTCTTTAGAAACAAACGATATTCCCGCAAAATGCGGCGAGACAATCAAGTCGAAAGGATTCCACTCTACAATTCAGACCGTAAAAGTTGACATCACAAGCGGAACACTTCAACTCGGTTATGATATGTTTGATATCCCTGACGAAATAATTGTCTACAACGGAAAATCAAGCGAAATTTCCGACGACAAAATCATCTATAAATCAAAAGGTTTGGTAAAAGGACCTTTCAAAAAAGTGTCGTTTAAATTCTCTGACCCAGAAGGACTTATAACTGTTAGAATCAACGGTGGCGACAACAAGAGAACCGAATGGTACTTCAAAGTTTATTGTCCTTCAAAATCTCAAAGTGCGAAAAAAACGTCAAATACTAATAAAACGTCAAACGCAAATAAAACCAAAAAATGAATATAATTGCAACAAAAATAATCAGCGATATACGGTATCTTATGGGCAGTTCTATAACCGCCCATAATATGTACCGTCAGATAAAAGCCACATTTCCAAATAGCAATGTATACAAGATTTTCGCTGAACCAATAGTTTTGGAAGACGGAAAAAAAATTGCTTGGGCAAGTCCTTACGAAGGCTCTGCTATTAATTTTCAACACTTGAGCGAAGAAGACAAAAGTCTCGCTCAAGATATTCTTAGCAGCGAAATTGGCAAACTAATAAGCGAGATAAAAAAATTTGACAACAACGAAGTAATCGACTTTATCTACAAATGTATCGAAATCCCAGATTTAAACGATATTTACATCGTAAATTCCGCAGACGGAAAACACGCTGTAATCACTCAATGGGGTTTTGTTAACGATACTCCGGGCGCAGAAAAAGGATTGTTGAACAAGTTTATCAACATCAAAAAAATCCCAATGAGATTTTCCGTTGTCTATAACGATGATTTGTCAGCCGCACCGTTTGAAGATATTATTTTTGAAATCGACAAAAAGCAACAATCTGCAAAGTCTGACGAAAACGGTATTATCGTGTTGGAAAAAATAAAAGAAAACGCCTTTGTAAAAGCATACGAGGCCTCTGACTCAGAAAACCAAAATATTCAAAACTTTACTTGTTACGAAAACGGAAATTACACAATAAAAGTAACTCCAAAAGGAGATATGAATATTATTGTTACTGACCAAAATTCTATACCTCAGCCCGCAGTAGAATTTGTTTTTGAATTTGACTCAAGAAAAGAAAACGCAGTTTCAGGTCCTGATGGCAGAATCGTTTTGAAAAGACTGAAAAATTCTACTCACGTAGTAGCATATCAACCCTCAGAAAGCGGAGCAAAAAATAATCTCAACAACTTCATTTACGAGAGGTCAAAAGGTGAATACAGAATAGTAATTCAGGTTGAAGAACTCAAAATTGAAGAACCCAAAACACACAATATGCGTTTCAAAGTGATTGACGAGAAAAACAATATCATCAAAAATGCTGACGTTATTGTTAAATACAACGGAATCACCAAAACTCTCAAAACCGATAGTGAGGGATACGCAGAACTTACGGACGTCCCCTTAGGTGCGGTTGTGGAAGCAAGAGCAAAAAAATAAATTTTTTTTTTAAACATGCAAACTTTTATCAACTCGGAAAACGAAGCCGAATATGTCGTAAAAGTAAAAAGCAAAAATTATTGGTGGCTTTTGTTACTATTGCTACTTTTTTTGCCACTTTTACTATTAATAAGATTCAATAAAGACGTTGCATTTGTAACAACGAATGTCGATAATAATGAAACATTACAAAATGTAAATGTAAAGTTTCAATATATAGACTATTCTTTTATAAAATTAAATCCGTTTAGATTTTTTGTAAGTGATACTATCAAATTAGACGGACAAACTAATAATGAAGGAAAGTTGGTGTTTACAAAAGTAAACTATTCTTTATTTTCGGTTTTGTTTCATTCTTTGGAAACTTCGCTTGTAGAAGGCAACAAAGATTGCTTTGCCTCTGATACTTTAACGCCAAAATTTTCTACACTTCAGGATTATATTCCGTTGAATATTCCATTAGGTCAGCCGAAAACCAATCTTATTTTTTTGGTAATCGACAAAGAAGACAACGAGCCATTACCAGAGGCAACTATTAAAGTTTTAGTTGAAGGTAAAGAAACAGAATATCAGACACTTCCAAGCGGATTAGCAGAAATTACAAACGTTCCAAGATGTTCAGAACTAAAAATAACGGCATCTAAAGAGGGTTTTTCGAGTGATTCGTTATTTTCTGATGTCAGCACTTTTCTTCAAGGCGACTACAATAGAATGTTGAAATTAATACCAGAAAAAGGAATTGTTAATTTCACAGTCAGAGACCTTGAAACCAAATTAAACATAGCAGGAGCAACTGCAAGGCTTATTATAGAAGGAAAAAGCAACGAAATAACAACTAACACAAACGGCGTTGGAAAAGGCTTTTTTGAAAACGTAAATGCAAAATACGAGTTTAAAATCGAAGTTAGCAAGTTATCTTATTTTGATACTTCAAGTGCAACACATAAACTTACTGGGTATCAAAAACTTAAAGACGAAGATAAAATTATAGAAATGCGTCCTGAGAAAAATAGTCTTGTTTTTCGTGATTTAGACTCATTGACAGGCAAACCAATCGAAGGTGTCTCCAACAAGATTTTTATCAACAACTTAGAGAAAGGTGTTATGCTTTCTAACCGTCAAGGATGTTTTACAATTGGAAACATATCCCAAAATGATGAAGTAAAAATTGTATCATCAAAACCGGGAATGAAAACAAAAACTTGGAAACGCAAAGGCGATAAACTTACAGCAAATCAAAATACTCGCGATATAAAACTTCAGTACGAAAGAATAAAGGCAAGTGCTCCAAACCCACAAAGAAACTGCGGCGTACATTTTTCAGGCACATTGCTTTCAGATATTGAAATCAAAGGACACATTTCAAAAATTTATACTCCTGATATTTATGGCGAATATGTCGGCGACGGCAAATACATAAGCAATCAAGCAGCCTTTCCAAAAGCGGTTCAATACACTTTCGATGCAATTGCGGTGGACAAAGGCACACATCTTACAATCTACAGCGAACCTAATTTTCAAGGTAAAGTACTTTTGGACGTTAAAGGTCCATGCCTTATCAACAATGTAAAGTGGAAAAACGAAGCAAGAATAAAAGATGTCTGCACCAAAACTTTTTCACCCGATTTGGAAGCAAATTATCCTAAAAGTTGCAGGCGTTGGTCTGATTCTAATATGAACACTTGGGATTTCGGAAGTTGCATTATCAGATGCGATTAAACGATTGTTGTTAGAAAACGAAAAAATTAAACACATAAAAAAAAGACTATCAACCTAAGATAGTCTTTTTACTTTTTATTTTTAGTTATTCTTCTGTACCCCAGGCCGGGATCGAACCGGCAAGGATGTTACTCCATTGGTGTTTGAGACCAACGCGTCTACCAATTCCGCCACCAGGGCTTGTTGTTTTATTAGATAGATACATTTTTTTATTCTACAAAATTTTTTTTAAGTTTTTTTCCCTTTTTTTTCAAATAAATACAAAGCTGTACCAATCAACGCCGGAAAAAACAAGTTAACACACCAAACGAACACCGAAGAAATGGTCGGAATTGTAAAATCAGAAGTATATCTTGACAAAATTGCAACCGAAGCAGAACATCTAACTCCTAATTCTAAAAGAGCAGGTCTAGGAACAAAACTCATCAAAGCATAAATCAAAAAAACCGAGGCTAAACCTTCCAAAAAATTAATTTCAAGACCAAAAGAGGCTATCGAAAAATAATTCTGAAGCGAATAAACAAAATACCGAAAAAAAGAAAATAAAAGCAACATTGTTTTTTCCCGACAATTATACTTACAAAAAAACTTCAATTTGCTTACCCAATTTGTTTTTTTTCTGTTTTTAACAAAGGGAATTAAATATTCAGGAAAAAAATAACACAAAAAAACAATTACTGTCAAAACAAATCCTAAAATAATAAACCAATCAGAGGTCAAAAACTGAGCCTTTGAAAATCCATGTGTCGAAAACGAAAAATAAACGCAAGAGAAAACTCCAAACAACATCATAATTGGCATTTGCGAAAGTCCACAATAGACTGTTGCAAAAGCACCTGAAATGCGGTTTTCTTCTTTTAAAACAGTAGGACGACCGAATGCTTCGCCAATTCTGTTAGGCGTAAAAAGCGAAATTGGGATACCTTTCAAAACGCCAATAAAAGAATTTTTAAGCGAAATTTTTTCGATAGGAATCAAAGAAATTTGCCATTTAACCGCCTCCAAAAACCAATTCGCACCTACCAAACAACAACACAAAGAAAGCAAAGAGCCGTCAAAAAAAAGTAAATCGCTAAATTGAAAATTTTTAAGTTTGTTAAAATTATCTTTAGAAATAAAATAAAGCCCAACATAACATGCTAAAACAAAACAAACCGATAAAATCTTTCTTGTTTTTGAATTAATTGACATCTTAATGGATATTTTTTTCAACGTTTTTGTTTATAATAGGCAACAACAAAAGCAAAAGTCCACCTCCAACCAAAAATAGCACATCTTGAGCACCATGTGTTACAAAAGCGTATGCTCTGCCACATGGGTCTTTTGCAATACCATAAAGAGCAAGCAATTCTATCATCAAATAATGCCATGTCCCCATTCCTCCGGGCGAAGGGACAACAACTCCGTATGTACTCAAAACAAAAAGAGAAAGCGAATCAACGGCAGAAATATGTTCTGTACATTCAAAAGCCTTGAAAGTAAGGATTGTTTCAAAATAATAAACAAAATTGATAAAAAAAGTATGCAACAAAAATTGAACTTTGGTTTTCATTTTCAGAATAGTAAAAACGCCATCTTTAAACCTCTGAAAAACCGAAAGAATTTTATCACCAATAGAAAAAATATTTCGTTTAACCACAAGTCTAAAAACAAAGAAACAAAGGCTCAAAAACAAAATTCCAAACAAAATAATATATGGAATATAATGCTCAATACTCAGCATTTTTGCTCAAAAAATCGGCTATAACACCGCCCTGAAAAACAATGACAATTATGGTCAAAATTATAAAAACCAACATATCAACAATTCTTTCTGTTACAACAGTACCAAGACTCGCTGCAAGAGGAATTTTTTCGTAACGATTTATTATACCACATCTTATAAATTCTCCTGAACGAGGAATCGCCATATTAGAAAGGTACATAATCATTATCGAAGAAAAAAGATTAATGCTTTTTGGCTTATAACCCAAAGGCTCAAGCAATAACGACCAACGAAGCGCTCTACTATAATGTCCGATAACACACAAAATAATGGTAAGAATAATCCAAGTCCATCTAACGTTTTTAACCTCTTGCCACAAAACGTTAAAATCCTGACCCCGATACGCTAAATAAAACAATAAGATTCCGATTGAGAAAAAAACAATGATTTTTAAAGTTTTTTTTATTTTTTCACTCATCTTAATACAAATTTCAATATTTTTTTTGCAAAGTTAGCGTTTTTTATTTTATCTTTGATAAATTTTTTTTTAAATGAAAAAAGCATTTACATTAATAGTAAACTTTATATTACTTTTTAGTACGGAAATTTTTTCACAAGAATTTTCGCACAAGGAACTTTATGACTCAGATTTTTCTTTCACCGAAGGATTGTATCTTACAAAAGAAGATTTCTCTCAAAACAAGCCAATAGAGAAATCACGAATTAACAGTCAGTTAGATATTGATGATTTAAGTTATTTTGAGAAACTAACCGAACAAAAAACAATAACTCTTTATGACAATCTCGGTCAAGAAAAAACAATCAAAACCAACGAAATTTTTGGTTTTTGTTCTTCAAACGGAATTTATGTTTTGAACAACGGTGTTTTTTCAAAAGTTGGTATAATAGGCAGTATTTGCCACTTTTTAGGTTCAAAAGTGGTTTTCAATCCGCTGTACACGCCTTATATAGACTATTATTACAGACCATACACGCAAGTATCAACAGTTGAACCTCAGCAATATTTTTTAATTTTCGAGACTGGAGAAATTTTAGAATACAACGCTCAAAATCTCGAACTAATTCTAATGAAAGACCCAAAACTTCACGACGAATACGCCGAATTGTCAAGAAAAAAGAAAAATTCAAAGATTTTTTATTATATGCGACTTTATAACGAAAAACATCCGTTATATATAAATGTGTACAAATAGTCAAAAAAAAAAAACTCAGAGCCAAAAAACTTTTTTTTTAGTTCCGAGTTTTTATTTATCTTGAAGTGTTAGTTGTAACAAGCCTCGCCATGTTCGTAAATATCAAGGCCTTCGTTTTCGATTCTTGACTCTACCCTTAAACCATGCGTTTTCTTGATTAAAACAAATACAATCATGCCCAAACCAAAGGCAAACCCTGCCACAGCCAGTGCTCCAAGAGCCTGAACGCCAAAAGTTGCCTGAACGCCGTCAATTGCAGGATCGCAGCAAATGCCGACAGCAAGAGTACCAATTAGTCCGCCAACGCCATGAACAGAAACCGCACCAACAGGGTCGTCT
>CAJOGF010000008.1:7565-33475 GCA_905233995.1 uncultured Bacteroidales bacterium
ACATAACAACCGATACCACCACTCCAATTACAGCCGCCGATAACACCGACACGCAATCACAACCAGCAGTAATGCCAACAAGACCAGCCAACACACCGTTGCAAACCATTGAAAGCGATGGTTTTCCGTCAACAAGCCAAGTATAGACAAGAGCCGCAATTCCACCCGTAACAGCCGCCATGTTGGTAGTCAAGAATACATGCGACATCGAAGTTGCGTTGTCATAACCCGTTGCGGCAACGGTTGAGCAAGGGTTGAATCCAAACCAGCCAACCCACAGACAGAACACGCCCAAAGCACAGAGTGTAAGGTTATGACCGGGAATCGCTTTTGACTTGCCATCGCTACTATACTTGCCGATACGAGGGCCAAGAACCAAGGCTCCAGCCAACGCAAGCACACCACCGCAGAGATGAACTACTGTTGACCCCGCAAAATCGTGAAAACCAAGTTCTGAGAGCCAACCACCGCCCCAAGACCAATGACCTTCTATCGGGTAGATAATCAGCGATATAACCATCGAATAGACAAAATACATTGAGAATTTTGTTCTTTCTGCCATTGCGCCCGACACAATAGTTGCCGCTGTAGCACAGAAAACCGTCTGAAAAATAAACGTTGCCTCAGCCGGCACATTACTATCACTGCCAATGAAGAAAAATCCCTCCCAACCAACAAAACCATTGCCAACACCATACATGATTGAGAATCCTGCAATCCAATACAAAACAGAGCCGCACATAAAATCGCAAAAATTCTTCATCAAGATATTTGCGGTGTTTTTTGCACGGGTGAGTCCTGCTTCTACAAGAGCAAAACCGGGCTGCATCCAAAATACCAACATCGCGCCCAACAATACCCACATCGTATCAAGACCGTTAACAAAGTCCTTCGCCTCCTCCACTACAGGAGTTATATCTAATAAAATGCCTGCCATAAGAATTTTTTTAAATTACGAATAAATTTAATTTTCAATTTTCAATTATTACTTCTTGTCCCTGAGCACAGTATCGCCGTGTTCGCCGGTACGGATAGACCAAGTGTCGATAACATCGCTGACGAAAATACGACCGTCTCCAACCTCTCCAGTCTGCGCCGTCTTGAGGATTACATCTACCGTGGGTTCAACAAAAATGTCGCGACAAACAATTGTGATAGCAACTCGCTCAATGATGTCGGTGCTATAAACAACGCCACGGTAAATTCTGTCTTGTCGCGACTGTCCAATGCCATGAACATCGTGATACTCAAACCAATTGATGTCAGAATTGAGAAGGGCTTCCTTCACCTCGTCAAACTTGGTTTTACGGATGATTGCTTCGATTTTTTTCATGTTTTAAATATTTTATGATTATTACGAAATTTGCTTATGTTATTGTAAGAGTATTACGTATTTTACTATTTTTAGCGCATACTTTACATATAGATTTCAAAATAACGCAGATTGTTATTTGTCAATCTGCGAGATTTTTAGAGTAAAGATAGTGTCAACAACCTAAAACTTGATAGCGCCGTGCGTGTCAAAACCAGTTGGGTTGCAAACCAAATGACCTCTTACAGTGAGCGTTGCAGCATCTTTAATCTTGAAATCATGGCTTAGACCAAAGTCAACATTAACGATGTTGAAACCGTCTTTTCGAGAGTACATCAACGCCTCTTCGTTTTCGATTGCGGCACCTACAGTAAGACTCATATCCAACTTCTTGAGCGAAGGCGCAAAAACCAACTCCATGTACGTTGAATGACCTTGGTCGCCATTGTACTTTCGGTTAGCACCAGCAAGCATTGTGTTGACATTGAACGAAAGCGGAACATCACTTACTTCGCCCCAATCGTATGCAATACCTGCCTCAAGATAGTGATTCTCTTTGTAAGGTCCGAAATAATCGAACGCTTCGCCTATGCTACCGTCGATTCTTTCATACTCCTGAGTCCAACAATAATCGTTGACAATCATCGAAAGACCGAAATCAAAAGCATACTCAACATAGAAATCGAGTTCGTTGTAGTTGTCCTGACCGAAATTGAGCGGCGACGAACCCCAAGTACCTATCGAAAGACCTCCAATCGTATACGAAATTTCAGGTTCAAAAGCCGCACTTCCAGCAAAACCACCTCTCCAAACGTCCTCCGTTACAAATTCGGTGGAAAAATGGAAACCATTGTCGTTATCCTGACCAACAAACTCGTCGTCTAAATCCTGAGCGTTGGCGTTAAAAGCGGCTAAAACAAATGCCGCGCTTGTCAAAAAATTTGCAATTTTCATGATTAAAATTTGTTACATTACTTCTATTTTTGATTTCACGATACAAAAATAACGTGAGTTTCAGACTCTGCCAAACATCTTGAAAGCCTTTCAGTGCAAAACTTATATTCAATACGTAAATGCCGCAAATATTAGACCACCAATAAATAATAACAATATAATAAATTTCTGTCGGAATTGTAGAGACCATACGACCGTGCGTCTCCACGGGTAAATTGCCACCCAATTTACACAAAATTGTTATCGGATTAAAATTTTTGAAATAGTCGCAAGGAAAATTAAATATATTTTTCTAAAAAAACTTTTCAAAACGAAAAATAATAAATATATTTGCCAGAATTTAGTACAAATCATAAATAAGAATATTAAAAATGAACGAAGAAGCGCAATTATACATTGACGATGCACAAGATAAAATGAAGTCTGCCGTCAATCATTATGAAACCGAATTAACAAAAATTAGAGCAGGCAAAGCCTCTCCCGCAATTCTCGCAGATATAAAAGTTGATTACTACGGGACAGAAACACCTCTAAACCAAGTTGCAAATGTCGGCACGACAGACGCAAGAACTATCGTTGTTCAACCTTGGGAAAAAAATATGCTCCCAAAAATCGAAAAAGAAATTCTAAAAGCAAATTTAGGTCTAACTCCCGTTAACAACGGTGAAGTAATAAGAATTGTAGTTCCGGCTCTGACAGAAGAAAGACGTAAACAACTTGTAAAACAAGTAAAAGCCGAAGCAGAAAACACAAAAGTTGCTATCAGAAACGTAAGAAAAGATACCAACAATTCACTCAAACAACTTGAAAAAGATGTTATCACCGAAGACGAATCAAAAGAGGCTCAAGATATTGTACAAAAACTTACAGATAAATTTGTTGCAAATACCGACAAAATTTGCGAAGCAAAAGCAGCAGAAATATTAAAAGTGTAAAAATTAGAAAGATTTTCAAAAAAAAAAAATCGGTTGCGACAATGCCACAACCGATTTTTTTTATATCTTTCTATATTTCTATGCAAGACCATTGGCTTTAAACATATTCACAAACTCCTCATCAAGCATTGACTTGTAAGACGACATCCATGACTTGATAAAAATCACAATTCTAATAAGTGATATCGTTTCACCATTTGCATATTTGATGCGGTTTGCTTGCAATGTCCCGATAAACTGATCGTGGGAGAGTTTAAATTCATCGTAGCGTTGATAATTAAAATCCTTTAAATACTTTTCTTCAAAACCAAAATGGTATCCAGTGTAATCTATCAACTCATCTAATGACTGAAGAATAGTTTTTGATGCAGATTTTCGTTTGAAATCTCCATAAAGTTTATTAATACCATCAATCCATTTCTTTGTTTGAGTATCAATAATATTAAGACCAATACGATAATTTTCAAAGGCAAGAAGAGTATATTCTTGTTCGATACCGGGAAGTTCAATTTTATTTTTCAACAATAAATCTTCCAAAATTTCGGTCTTGTTTTCAAGTTCAAATTTGGCAATAAGCATATCTTCTTCATACGAAGTTGAACGTTTGCGCTCTTCTGAAAGTTTCGACAAGTCGTTGAGCATCAATGTATATACAACTTTAGTATTGAAAATATTTGCAGTAATTGAAAGCCAAAACAATACCGAACTTCCATCTTTTGAAACCACACTTATCTCTCTTCCTCTGGTGTTGACAATATTTCCAAATTCGGCTTGAAGTGCTTTCGCCATTTCGGTCTCGTTGGTCTTGAAACCCAAAACATTATAAACACTACGACCTAAAACTTCAGCAGATTTATAGCCCAAAAGACTGATAAACAAATCGTTAACATACTGAATCGTTCCGTCATCAGAGGTTGTGATAACAGCAGCCGAGACAATAGAATAAAGGTTGTTTTCGTAAGTTTCTCTTTCTTTAACCAACTGATTTGCAACGGCAAATTTATTTTTAAGTTGCTCAATTTCAGAATCTTGAAGTGTTGTCTGCTGTTCAAGAGTACGGTTGATAGCCTCCATTTCTTTGATTTCACGATAGAAGTCATCTTCCCTTTTCATACTATCCTCTTGAGTTGCTTGAAGTTCCTCAATCGTTTGTTTCATTTCCTCTTCTTGATCCTTCATGGCTTGAGTCTTCATATTAGACTGTTCCAAAAGTTCAGCGGTACGAGTATTAATTCTCGTTGTAGAAAGAGTTGCCGCAATAGATTCAGCAATTTTTTCAACCAACTCTATTTCATAATCTTTCATCTCGTTGAAAGAGGCAAGTTCGATAACACCAAGAATATCGTTTTCGATTTTAAGCGGTACAATCAACAAAGATTTTGGATTTGCAGAGCCAATACCTGATTCTATTTCGATATAATCGTCAGGAATATCAGTTAAATAAATGGTGTATTTCTCTTGAGCACAGGCTCCAACAAGTCCCTCTCCTAAATTAATTCTGCGCTTTATAAACTTTTTACGATTGTAAGCATACGCAGAAAGCAATTCCAAATAAATATCATTTGGGTCTGTGTCCTGATAAATAAATATACCGCCTTGATTTGCTTTTATATATTTAACAAGATTTACAACAATATCATCTGACAATTCACGAATATCGTCGGTATGATGACGCAAAATTTCTGCGAACAAAGCCTGACCTTCTGTTGTCCAATTTCGCTGAATATCCTCTGACTTACGCTTTTTCTCTTCTTTAGCAGCGTTCTGAAGTGATTTACGCATGTTAAGAAGCGAGTTTCCAAGCACGTCTTTATCCGACAAAGGCTGATAGTTACTACTAAAATCACCTTGTCCGATAGCATGAGCAAATTCTGAAGTTTTCTGAAGTCCTATTGTAAGTTGCTGTATAGAATACGCCGTTTGACCAACCTCATCGTTGTAGACCTCGCCTTTAAATTCTGGCAATTCACCCTCGGACAATCTTTTAGAATATTTCATAAGACCCTCCAACGGCTTTACAATAAGTCCCGAAATATACATAGCAAGAACCATTGAAACAACAATGCCGATAAGCAAAAATATAATCAACGTTCTTATATTAGCCCTACTTGTAACCGCTGAAGCCTCAACCGCTTCTGCAATAATGCCGTTAGCCTTGAGTTCCAAAATAGTCATCACCTTATCAACTTCTCCAAAAAGACGAGTAATGGCTTGATAATTTTTCTTTTGAACACTTTTTAATTCGTCAACATAATTCTGATAATCTTCGTCAACAGAAACGCTTTCAGAATCGCTGCCGCCATAAACAACTCTACCCGTAGAATCAGTTGTTGTTTCTGGTTTCTCCTTAAATTGCGCATCCAAATGCTTTTGAAGAATTTTGTTTCTAACCTCAACAGGATTAATAATAATACTTTCGTTGTCGTAAATTGATTCGTACAACGGTTTGATACTCTTATTATATGAATTTTCAATATATGAAATAGAATCACGGAAAACATGACGTAACTGCGCATCAATACTTGAAGGATAAGAAGTTGCAATTACGGTAGCAAAAAGCGTATTCAACTTGTCTTGAATTTCAAGATGCTCTCTATTCAAGGTTTTCAACTCCTTTTCGTTTTTTGCAAAAGTGAAATTCCTAAGCAAAAACAAATCCCTCGTAGAAAGGTATTTAATATGTGAAGCAGCCGCATTCATATCTTTGGCAAACATCACAAGTTTGTTGCTACGGTTTACATCTTCAATAGCATTATACTGATAAACTCCTAATACAAAGAAGATTGCGGTAACAATAAAGAAACCTAAAAGCAACTTGCTACGTATACTTAAATTATTTATTAAATCTCTCATGTCAAAATCCGATTTTCAAGCCGTTAAAGTTAAAAAAAATTTTTGTTTTTCCAAAGCAAAATCAATATTAATTTTTTTTACATCAAACAATGTACCGATTTTTTATTTTTTTCTATCAAAACTAAAAAACCGCTTTTGCAACCTCTCTGACATTTTCTGTCTTGCCAACACTAAAATAATGTACAGCCGGCACACCATGACTAATCAATTCTTTCGACTGACTAATAGTCCATTCAACACCTATTCTATAAATTTCGTCATCATTTTTTGCTTTCATACACTCCAAAACCAAGTCTGAAGGCAAATCAATATTAAAAACTTGCGGAATAGTTTGAATATCACGCATTTTTCCTATCGGTTTTATAGCAGGAATTATAGGAACCGTAATTCCTGAATCTCGACAAAGTTTTTCCCAAGCAAAAAATTTCTGATTATCGAAAAACATTTGTGTTACAATATATTCCGCACCACAATCTATTTTTTGCTTTAAATACTTAATATCGAACTCCAGATTTGAGGCTTCGATATGTTTTTCGGGATAACCAGCAACGCCAACCGAAAAATTTGTATGCTCGTTATTTTTCAAATCAGGGTCAAGATAAATACCATGATTCAAATCCATTATTTGTCTAACAAGGCTATCTGTATGATTATGACCATCTTTTTCAGCAATAAAATATCGGGTACCTTTAGGAGCATCGCCTCGAAGTGCCAAAATATTTTCAATTCCTAAAAAGTTTAAATCAATAAGCACATTTTCTATATCACTTTTTGACATTCCACCGCAAATAAGATGCGGGACTGTTTCTACTTCAGGATAACGTTTCTTAATTGCGGCAGCAAGCGCAACCGTACCGGGGTGTTTCCTTTCTACTCTTTTAGTAATATTTCCAAAAGAATCCTCCGAATATACAACCTCGTCTTGATGAAAAGTAATATTAACATTAAGTGGGTTGAACTCGGCTAAGAGGTCAAGTTTGTTGTATAATTTTTCTATACTGCCACCTTTCAATGGTGGAACAATTTCAAACGAGAAAAGTGTTTTATCAGTATTCTTAAGTTTTTCTGCAATCTTCATTTTTATTGACAATTAACACTACAAAGGTGTAATTTTTTTTTTATTCAATCAAATTTTTTTATACTTTTATGCCGTTTTTTTATAAAGTATAACAGACAATAAAATGACTAAATTATTAAAACCGGAAAATTACAAACCTCTGCTCAATCTTCAGCAGACAGAGTTGGCAATCAAGAAAATAAAAGATTTCTTTGAAAGTTGCCTTAGCGCAGAATTAAAACTTCGCAGAGTAACCGCTCCATTATTTGTGTTGAAAGGTACTGGAATAAACGACGATTTAAACGGCGTTGAACGTCCTGTAACATTTCCGATAAAAGATTTCAATGAGCAACAAGCCGAGGTTGTACACTCGCTTGCAAAATGGAAACGTCTTACACTCGCAAACTACGAAATTCCAAACGGTTACGGTATCTATACTGACATGAATGCAATTCGCCCTGACGAAGAATTGGACAACCTTCATTCTTTGTATGTTGATCAATGGGATTGGGAGCGTCATATAGAAAAACAAGACAGAAACATTGATTTCTTAATAGATATTGTTAAAAGGATTTATTCGGTTCTGCTTAAAACTGAATATGTAATTTATGAAGCATATCCACAACTTAAACCCGAATTACCAAAAGAAATAAAGTTTATCAGCACCTCAGAATTACTTGAGATGTATCCCGACAAAACGCCAAAAGAACGCGAAGATATTATCTGCGAAAAATACAAAGCAGTATTTTTGATGGGAATTGGCGCAAAACTCAAAAACGGCGAAAAACACGACGGACGCGCTCCCGACTACGATGATTGGTCAACAAAAAATTCTTTGGGTTTTGAAGGTCTCAACGGAGATATATTGCTTTGGAACTCAGTTTTGAAACGCTCGTTTGAAATATCTTCGATGGGAATACGTGTTGACAAAGAAGCGTTGGAAAGACAACTTAAAATAGAAAATAAAGAAGAACGCAAACAACTTTATTTTCACAAAAGACTTCTTGAAGGCTCACTTCCTGAAAGTATCGGAGGCGGAATAGGTCAATCAAGAATATGTATGTTCTTCTTAAAAAAAGCGCACATTGGAGAAATACAATCATCGCTTTGGTCAGAAGAAATGAAAGAAGAATGTTTGAAAGCAGGAATACCACTTATTTAATTTGCAAAAAAAAACATGGAGGCGGTTTTTCAGCACGAAAAAACTTTAGAAGCAGGTTGCGACGAGGCCGGCAGAGGATGTCTTGCCGGTCCGGTCGTAGCAGCCGCTGTTATTTTTCCTCCCGACTACTTCAACAAAGATATAAATGACTCAAAACAACTCTCTGAAAAGAAGAGAGTTAAACTAAGAGAACAAATTATAAAAGACGCTCTGACATATTCAATTGCGCAATGCGATAATCAAGAAATAGATAGAATAAATATTCTTCAAGCCTCTATTCTTGCGATGCACAGAGCATTAGACAAATTAGCCGTTACGCCAGAATTTATAATTGTTGACGGCAACAAATTTCGTCCCTACAAAAACATAGAATACAAAACAATTGTAAAAGGTGATAGTAAATATCTTTCGATAGCCGCAGCGTCAATACTTGCAAAAACATTTCGAGACGACCTTATAACGGAACTTTCAAAAGAATATCCCCTCTACAATTGGGCAAAAAACAAAGGTTATCCCACGAAAGAACACCGTCAAGCAATTAATATTTACGGGGTAAGCCCATATCATAGATTAAGTTACGAACCATGTCAACCTAAATTAATCTAAAAAAAGAAAAAAGCAAAAAAAAATTTGTTTATATACAAAGAAAAAAATATATTTGCAAAGAAAAAAAATGCGTTATGATTACAGACGGTAAAATTGAAATTAAAGAAGCAGACGACACTCCGGAAGTGTTTTTTGACGCATCTGCCAATACACTAAAGTTTTCGGGACCATCGTTTCCTGAGAACGCACCTGACTTTTATAATCCTATTATTGCAGAGGTTTGCAAAATTGATCCTAAAAGTCCGGGCAAACTAATTATTGAATTAGATTTTTCAATTTTGAGTTCAGCCTCCAACAAATTGGTTTACGAAATGTTGGTAAAACTGGAGAAAATAATGTTTATGGGTAAAGACATGCTTGTAAAATGGTACTACGAAGGTTTCGACGAAGATATGGAAGATGAAGGTAACGGTTACAAGTCTAATTTACAAATAAATTTTGAACTTTGTGAAAAATAATTCACTTCATACAAAGTTCTAAAAAAAAATTATTGACTCCGTAGTTTAGTTGAATAGAACGTAGGATTCCGGTTCCTAAGGTCGCGGGTTTGAGTCCCACCGGGGTCACAAAAGACAAAAAATCGCTAAAAAAGTTATTTAGCGATTTTTTATTTTATTCCATTTTTCTCATTGCGCTCATGCTAATTGCAACCGTTGACGCATTGTGCAACAGAGCAGCAACCGAAGGCGGTACAATGTTGACAAGACCTCCTAAAATCAACAGCGAATTAACGCCAATAATAGCGTCATTATTGCCTTTGATACGCTTTTTCAAAAGTTTTCCAACATTTATCAGACCAGCAAGCGAACTAAGACCATCGTCAGGAAGCATAATATCGGCAGTTTGACCCGCAATCGACGAAGCCCTACCCATAGCAATACCAATATCAGATACCGACAAAGCCGGAGCATCGTTGATTCCATCTCCAACCATAGCCACTACCCTACCCTGAGATTTCATTTGCCGAATATATTCAACCTTCTTGTCAGGCAAAGTTTGAGCATAATATTCCGTGATTCCCGCTTGACACGCAACCGCTTTCGCTGTTTTTTCGCCATCGCCGGTTATCATTACAATATGTTTTACGCCGGCTTGTTTCAGAAGGCGAATTGCTTCGATAGAATCCTGACGAATAAAATCTTTAATTGCAATAAGTCCAGCAAGTTCTTGACCTTCAGAAAAATACAAAATAGAATCACCCGTATCTTCAAGTTCTGAAATATACTTCTTAGCCTCATCGGTCATGGGGATTTTTTCGTCATCAAAAATAAAATGAGCAGAGCCTATACGAAGTTTTTTACCTTCAAGACTTGAAGCAACTCCATGAGCCAAAACATATTCTACTTTTGTATGTTCTTCTTCGTGCACTAAATTGCGATTTTTTGCCTCAACAACCACCGCACGAGCAAGCGAATGAGGGAAATGCTCTTCAAGACAAGCAGCCATTCTCAAGACTTCGTTTTCGTTTCTGCCACCCAAAGGTACAACTCTTGAAACTTTTGGAGCGGCCTCGGTTAAAGTACCTGTTTTGTCAAAAACAAAAGTATCAACTTGAGAAATAAGTTCCAAAAATTTACCACCTTTTACAATTATGCCTCTTTCAGCACAATCCCTCATAGCCGAAAGCACGCAAATCGGAGCCGAAAGTTTCATTGCACATGAATAATCAACAAGCAAGGTTGACATCGCTTTGTTGAAACTACCTGTCGCAAAATAAGTTCCAAGGGCAAGCATAAAATTGTATTTTACCAAATGATTAGCAATTCTTTCGGCATTTACCTGAGAGGCAGCCTTCAAGTTTTGCGACCTATCAATAAGGTCAACTATTTGATTAATACGTGTTTGCTTGCCAGCAGATTTTACCTTAACAACAATTTCACCGTCTTCTACTATTGTTGAAGCAAAAACACCAGAACCTTCTTTCTTTTCAACCGCCAAAGGCTCGCCCGTCATCGAGGATTGATTAACCATCGCAAGCCCTGAAACAACAGTACCGTCAGCAGGAATAACACCGCCAATTCTACAAACAACATTATCACCTTGTTTCAAATCTTTGGTCTTGACCTGCATTTCTTGTCCATCTTGTGTTATGACATTTACAATCTCTTCAGCATCAAGAAGCGAATGTGCAAGATTATCGTAAGACTTACGCTTGATATACTCTTCCAAAACCTCCCCAACGCTCAAAAGGAAAGAAACCGAAGATGCAGTATTAATATCTCCACTGAAATAAGAAAATCCCAAAGCCGTTGCATCTAAAGTGTCAGCACAAAAAACTTTTCCAGACATAACACATTTTACGCCTTGATAAAGTCTTGGGGCAATATTAATCAATTGAAGAATTTTTCTAACGGGAAATGGCAAAAGTTTTTTCAAATAATGACGGATTACCATTTCGGAAAGAATCGTAAAAAGACTTGGTTGTGGAATATCCAAAGCACTTACATTATTAAGCAACTCTGTATTGTTGAGATACTTACCATCCAATGCCCTAAAATACGACAAAGCAGTTTTTTCGGTGATTCCTTGATAATAAATCAGAATACTTGCTGAAGTGAGGTTAATTTCAACAGAGAGAATCCCATCCTGATTTTCAGTAAGATTTTTCACCAAACCTGCCTGGACAGGGGTCAGAAAATAACGTTTATACCGTATTCTGACCCTTCCCGGCAAGGAATGTACAATTTTAAAATTCATTTACTCCTCCTCGGACTGTTTTTTTCTTTTAGCCTCCTCAATCATATCTTGAGCGTCTTCTTTAACAGTCTCTACAAATGCTTGAGCGTCATCTTTGAGTTGAGCACCTGCGGAGATAAGTTTAGCACAGCCTTTCTGAACTGTTTTGGTTTTCATCAAAGCGATAACAGCCATACCAGCCAATGCTCCAATGAAAAATACTCCTGTTTTTGAAATATTATTGAACATTTTATTTAATTGTTTAATTATTAAATTAAAAAATCTACAAACCTTTAATAAGCATAAGTTCTACGTATGCTAATGCAATCGCAACAACTCCAACTATGATACCTACAATTGCCATATCTTTCTGTTGTATAAAACCTTTAGCATACGCCAAAGCGTTAGGCGGTGTTGAAATCGGAAGTGCCATTGCAAACGAAGCACTAAGAGCCAAACCAACAAGCAAAGTTGAAATGCCACCATAAGGTTCAAGTTGCGGCAAAATACCTTTGCCCACTGCAAGCAAAATAGGAATCAACAATGCAGCCGTTGCAGAATTCGACATAAAGGTACTCATAATCAAGCACAAAACTCCACTACCTACTATTATAAGCATTGTAGGCCATGTGTGGAAAGGAATTGCTTCTACAAGATGTTTAGCAAGTCCTGTCTTGTCAAGACCAACACCTAAAGCAAAACCACCAGCAACAAGCCAAAGAACGTCCCAATCTATTTTCTTTAAATCCTCTTTTGTGAAAATACCTGTTACAGCAAAAACTGCAAACGGAATAAGTGCAACAACGTTAGCGTTTACACCTGTAACCTTGTCGGTAAGCCACAAAAATATTGTTAACAAAAAGGTTATTAAAACGATTTTTGAATCTCTTGTCTCAAGAGTAAAAGTATCTGTGATGCTGATTTCGATTCTTTTTTGAGAGAAAGGAAACATCTTCATGAGCAAAAACCATGTGAAGAAAAGTATCACTAATGCCAGAGGAACCATATAAAACATCCATTCTCCAAACGAAATACCAAGATTCAAATCGTCAGGATCGTTCAAATACTTTATTGCCAAAGCATTAGGCGGTGTTCCGATAGGCGTTCCAATTCCGCCGACATTTGCTGCAATCGGTATCGAAAGCGCAAGAGCAATTTTTCCTTTTCCATTAGCAGGCAATTGCGCTAACACAGGTGAAAGAATTGTCAACATCATTGCTGCCGTTGCTGTATTCGACATAAACATCGAACAAACCGCCGTTACAACAATAAAACCTAACAAAACCATCTCTGAACGATTACCAAAAGGTGTTAAAATCAATTTCGCTATTCCCGCATCAAGTTTGTACTTACTTGCAACAATGGCAAGAACAAAACCACCCATAAAAAGCATAATCACAGGGTCGGCAAAAGTCGCCATAATATCCTTGTACGGAATTGCTGCACCAAAAGAAGTATCAGTTGCAGAATAATCAAGGATTTTGAACATACTTTTTGAGGTTGTCAAAAGCATTAACAAAAGGATTCCAACCGAAGTTGTCCAAATAGGAATAGGCTCTAAAATCCACATCAATGCACCAAAAATAAAAATTGCGACAACACGCTGCTCTACAACAGTGATGTCAAACGGGAAAACATCTGCCGGCAAAAGTGCTATGATTATAGGAATCAATAGCGAAATTACCAATTTAATTAATTTTGAGTTGTTCATATAAAAAATTATTTTTTCTGATTTTCCTTTCTTTAAATTATTGAAACAATGTTTTTTAAGTGATTTACGTAAAAATATGTAAACTTAACGTAAAAAATTGTTCAAAAATAATTAATATCTTTTTTAAAAACAAGAAAAAAAGAAGGAAAAAAAATAAAAAAAATAAAGGGTGTCAAAAAAAAAAATTAAACGACACCCTTTTTTTAAAACATCTAATCTTCTACTTATTAAAATACGAAGATACCGAAATTGACTGGTTTGTAGCAACCCTCTTGATAACATCAGCAAAAAGGTCAGAAACAGTTAAAACTTTGATTTTATCATGAGTTTTTTTCAAAGGAATAGTATCCGTTACATACAATTCGGTAAGACGAGAATTAACAATTCTATCGTATGCAGGTCCCGACAAAACAGGGTGTGTAATAAAAGCCCTAACCGACAATGCACCTTGTTCCATCATCAAGTCTGCCGCCTTTGTAAGCGTGCCTGCGGTATCAATAATATCGTCAACAATAATTACATTTTTACCTTTGACATCACCAATAACTGTCATTTCGGAAACCTCGTTGGCTTTTTCACGATATTTATGACAGATTACCATCGGAACTCTCAAAAAATGACTATATGTATTAGCCCTCTTACTACCTCCAATATCAGGAGAGGCTATCACAAGATTATCAAGATTCAACTTATTAATAAAAGGAACAAAAATTGTTGACGAATACAAATGGTCAACTGGAATGTCGAAAAAGCCTTGAATCTGATCTGCATGAAGGTCCATTGTGATGATTCTATCTGCACCAGCGTTCTGAATCAAATTAGCAATCAACTTAGCACCGATTGCAACACGAGGCTTGTCCTTGCGGTCTTGACGCGCAAATCCAAAATACGGAATTACAGCCGCAATCTTGTATGCCGAGGCTCTACGAGCAGCATCAATCATCAACAGAAGTTCCAAAAGATTGTCCGCTGGCGTAAAAGTAGACTGAACGATAAAAACATACGCTCCTCTTACCGATTCCTCCAAACAAGGCTGAAACTCACCATCGCTGTAATGATTCATCGTAACTTTTCCCAACTCAACGCCATATTTATCGGCTATCTGCTTCGACAAATAAAGTGAAGAGGTTCCTGAAAAAATTTTTATGTTTTGACTGACTGACATTTTTAAATATTTATTAGGTTCACTATTTAACAACAAAGTTTACCATTTTGCCCGGAACAACGATTGTTTTTATTAAAGTTTTACCTTCAATAAGTTTTTTAACTTTTTCATTATTAAGGGCTTCTGATTCTATTGCATTTTTATCCAAATCTGTTGGCAAATCAAGAGTAAGTCTTGTTTTTCCGTTGATTGCAATCGGATAACATTTTGTGGAATCAACGGTGTATTTTTCGTCAAAATTAGGGAAAGAAGCGTCATTAATAGTAGTATTATGACCGAGTCTTTTCCAAATTTCTTCCGTGATATGCGGTGCAAACGGTGCAAGACAAATTGTAAGAGGTTCAAGAATTTGTCGTTTGTTGCATTTTAGGTTTTGAAGTTCGTTGACACAAACCATAAACGCACTTACAGAAGTATTGTAAGAAAGCGACAATATATCCGATTCCACTTTTTTGATTGTTTTGTGCAAAACTTTAAGTTCCTCTGTTGTAGGCACTTCGTCCGACACAACTAAATTATCACTTTTATCAGGAAAGAAAAGTCTCCAGAATTTTTTCAAGAACTTGTAAACACCTTCAATTCCCAAAGTATCCCAAGGCTTAGACTGCTGAATCGGACCTAAAAACATTTCGTAAAGTCTTAATGTGTCAGCACCGTATTTTTCTACAATAGAATCGGGATTAACAACATTGTACATCGACTTACTCATCTTTTCTACTGCATATCCGCAAACATAATTTCCGTTTTCAAGAATAAATTCTGCGGTTTTGTATTCAGGTCTCCAATTTTTGAAAGCCTCAATATCAAGAATATCGTTTTTAACAATATTTACGTCAACATGAATTTCGGTTGTTTCATATTGATTTTTCAGATTAAGCGATACAAACTTATTTGTACCTTTGATTCTGTAAACAAAATTACTTCTACCTTGAATCATTCCTTGGTTTACAAGTTTCTTGAAAGGCTCTTGTTTACAAACGTAACCTAAGTCGAAAAGAAACTTATTCCAAAATCTTGAATATATAAGGTGTCCGACAGCATGTTCTGTACCACCGATATAAAGGTCAACATCTTGCCAATATTCGTCAGCCTCTTTTGAAACAAGAGCATTGTCGTTTTCAGGATCCATATACCTTAAATAATATGCTGACGAACCGGCGAAACCGGGCATTGTAGAAGTCTCGTAAGGGAAACCGTCAGAAGTTTGCCAATTTTTAGCACGACTAAGCGGCGGCTCTCCCGTTTCGGTTGGTTGATACGAAGAAATTTCAGGAAGTTCCAACGGTAATTTGTCAAGAGGCAATGTACAAACTCGGCCGTCTTTATAATAAACAGGGAAAGGTTCGCCCCAATATCTTTGACGCGAGAAAATAGCATCACGAAGTTTGTAATTTATTTTACGATTTCCGAATCCACGTTTTTCAACTTCATTGATAGCCGCTTCTTTTGCTTGTTTTACTTCCAAACCATTGAAAATACCAGAGTTCATCATTTTGCCTTCTTTTGCATCGTAACTCTCCTCTGAAACATCAGCACCCTCAATAAGCGGAATTATCGGCAAAGAAAATTTCTTAGCAAATGCGTAGTCTCTACTATCATGAGCCGGAACAGCCATAATAGCACCCGTTCCATAACCGGCTAAAACATAATCACTTATCCAAATTGGAATTTCATTACCCGTGAAAGGATTAATAGCATACGCACCTGTAAACTGACCTGTAACAGTTCTTGTATCTGACATTCTTTCGAGTTCGGTTCGTTTGCCCGCACCTTTTACGTATGCTTGAACGGCATCTGTATATTCGTCGGTTGTAACGATGTCAACATATTTGCTTTCAGGAGCCAAAACCATAAAAGTAACACCGTAAACAGTATCAGGACGAGTTGTGAAAATTTTAAGTTTCTCGTCTTGGTCTTTAACCTCGAAAAACATTTCGCAACCTTCGGATTTTCCAATCCAATTTCTTTGCATTTCTTTAAGTGAATCCGACCAATCAATAGTATCAAGACCTTGAAGCAATCTCTCTGCGTATGCAGAAACCCTCAAAAGCCACTGAACCATCGGTTTTTGAACAACCGGATAGCCACCTCTTTCCGAAACTCCATCTTTTACCTCATCGTTTGCCAAAACAGTTCCGAGTTTTTCGCACCAATTAACCATAGTTTTTGCTCTATAAGCCAAGCGGTAAGCGTCGATAACAGTATCTTTTTCGGAATCGTCCATTCCATGCCAAACTTCAGCAGGGAAGTGTGGTACAGAAGAGTGTGCAGCGTTGATTTTAAGATTGCCGTTTTTCTCAAACTCTTGAATCAAATTTTCAATCGGTTCTGCCTTTTGAGTATCATTGTTGTAGAAATGATTGTACATTTCAACAAATGCCCACTGTGTCCATTTGTAATATTTTGGGTCGCAAGTGCGGAGTTCTCTCGACCAATCGTAAGAGAATCCAATTTTCTTAAGTTGCGAACGGTATCTTGAAATATTATTTTCGGTTGTTACCGCCGGATGTTGACCCGTCTGAATTGCGTACTGCTCAGCAGGAAGACCAAACGCATCATATCCCATCGGATGAAGTACATTGAATCCTTTGAGCCTTTTGTAACGACTGAAAATATCCGAGGCTATGTATCCTAACGGATGTCCAACATGAAGTCCCGCTCCCGAAGGATAAGGAAACATATCCAAAACATAGAATTTAGGTTTGTCTGACTTATTACTAACCTTATAAGTAGAATTTTCTTCCCAGTATTTCTGCCAGAAGGTTTCTATTTCACGATGATTGTATTCCATTGCTTTTTTTTAGAATATTTTAGTGCCGCAAAGTTAGGATTTTATTTTAGTAAAAAAAAAAAGTTATTGTTAATTTTGGATTTTTAATGATAACTATTAAATTTGCGGCAAAAATATAACTCATGAAAATTTCAGAGAAAAAAATTGCGCTGATTATTTCAGCAATAGCAACCCTCGGAATGTTTGCTGCGATGCTTCTAATGTATTCTTCGGAGGCATTAGATAAGCAAACCAAACTTACGTTACTCGTAGTTACACCACTTGTTTTTGGTGTAAGTACGTATTTGATTTTAAACAGAATCCTAAAAACAGTAGTTTTGGATCAATTAAAGTCGATATACACGACTTTGGAGAAAAATTTTTCTGAAAAAGAAAAAAACGACACTCAAATTCTAAAAACCAACAACAACGAATCTCAAGAGAATTTCAATGTTGTATCCCATGTTAACGAAGAGGTTACAAAATGGGCTAAAGAAAAAGCGGAAGAGATTTCAACACTGAAATCCAACGAAAAATATCGCAAAGAATACATAGGAAATGTATCACACGAACTCAAAACGCCGCTTTTCAACATACAAGGCTATATATCAACGCTTATTGACGGCGGTCTTGACGACCCCGCTGTCAACGCAAAATATCTTGAAAGAGCAGAAAAAAACATCAACCGATTGATTTCGATTGTTCAGGAATTGGACACGATTGCAAAACTTGAGACTGGAAACTTAAAACTTACATTCGAGACTTTCGACATCGCTGAAACAGTAAAAGAGGTTTTTGAATTTTACGAGATGAAAGCCAAAAGCAAAGATATTACGCTTAACACACTAATAAAAGCAAATACCCCAACAATAACCGAAGGCGACAAAACAAGAATTTATGAAGTAATTGCAAATCTTGTAATCAATTCGATAAACTACGGAAAACAAGGCGGTACAACAACGGTCGGAATTTTCGATATTGGTCAAAAATGGTTAGTTGAAGTAAAAGACAACGGAATAGGTATAAGCGAAGAAAACGTTCAAAGGGTTTTTGAAAGATTTTTTAGGGTTGATAAATCAAGAAGTTCGCAAAACGGCGGCACAGGACTCGGTCTTGCAATCGTAAAACATATCTTGGAGGCTCACGGCGAAGGTATCACTGTAAAGAGCGTTCTTAACGAAGGAACAAATTTTTCATTCACGCTGAAAAAAGCAAAGAAATAAACATATTACTATGGGAAATTACAAAATACTTTTAGTAGACGACGAAGCAGATATTCTTGACTTTTTGTCGTACAACTTAAAAAAAGCCGGATACACAGTTTTTACGGCAAGTAACGGCAAAGATGCCGTTAAAATGGCAAAACAATATCTTCCGCACTTGATTATTCTTGATGTCATGATGCCGGAAATGGACGGAATTGAAACCTGCGAAGAAATCCGCAAACAACCAATTTTAAACAATACTGTAATTGCATTTCTTACCGCAAGAAGCGAAGATTATTCGCAAATTGCAGGTTTTGATGCAGGTGCCGACGACTACATTACAAAACCAATCAAACCAAAAGTTTTGGTTTCAAGAGTTAGCGCATTGCTTAAACGATTCGGCAAAACCGAAGACACGCCAGAAAACGTGGAAAGCAACATTATTCGCTTAGGCAATCTTGTTATTGACAAAGAAAAATACACCGTTATCAACAATGGTGAAGAGTTGTCGCTGCCAAGAAAAGAATTTTCGCTGCTGTTGTTGCTGATTTCAAAACCAGAAAAAGTTTTCACAAGAGAAGAAATATATTCGGCAATTTGGGGCGATTCTATCGTTGTAGGCGACAGAACAATTGATGTCCACATCAGAAAACTAAGAGAAAAAATAGGCGAAGACTATATCAGAACAGTTAAAGGCGTAGGATATAAGTTTGTAGACTAATCAATTAAATTATTAACAAAAACACAAAAATTTTTACTATTATGAAAGTAAATGCAAGCAATGTTAATAAACCGCAAGGAAAGACAGTTCTAATTATAGTAGTCTTGATTGCGCTTTTTATTGTTTTCACCAACAGTTATACAGTGATTGAGCCTGACGAAAGAGGCGTTGCCGTACAACTTGGCGAAATAACCTCCAACGAACCAATTCAACCCGGATTTCATTGGAAAACGCCATTTTTGACTTCAATCGAAACATTTTCGATTGTGCCTAAAACCTACGAAGTAACGTTTTCGGTAGGCGAAGACGGCGCAATAACCAAAGATATGCAAACTCTCGGTGCAACTGTTGTTGTAAGATACAATTACGACGAAAACAGAATAATAGAAATTGTTAGGAAATACCGAAACTCTACTATTATTGAAAACGCAATGAAAGATTGTATTAAAGCCTCACTTAAAGAAACAACTGGTAAATACTCTATTTATGACCTTGTTAGTCAGCAGGACGCTATTACGGCTCAAGTGGCAGAAGTAGTTTTAAGACGTATGCAAGAGAATTATCCCGTGTTGATAAATTCTACTACAATCACCAATTTTGACTGGTCGGAAGATTTTGACAAACAAATCCGCGAGACCGCAAACCGCACTCAACAAGTTAAACAAGCCGAACAAGAAGCAAATATTGCCGCTGCTCAGGCTCAAAAACTCGTAAAAGAGGCAGAAGCAAGAAAACAAGCCGCCGAACTTGATGCAGAGGCTCAAATAGCAACCGCTCGCGGTGCCGCCGAGGCTAAAAGACTCGCCGCTGACGCTCAAGCATACGAAAACCAAAAAATTGCTCAAAACCTCGCAACAATGCAGGCTCAATGGAATTACGAAATCAACCTTCAAAAAGCCAAAAATTGGAATGGTAAGGAAGTTCCCGATGCTGCATACATTGTACCCGGCACAGGTGCTGTTGTTCCTCTTTCAGGACGTTAACAATTTAATACAAAGATTATAAAAATTAAAATATTTGTTAACCGTTGTTTCCTAAATTTGCAAAAAGGAAATGACGGTTATTTTTTTTAAGTGCAGAATTCAAGTTGAAAAACGGAGTATATCTTATAATTGGTGCAACGGATATGGTCGGGGCGCATTTAGCGTGTGCCTTGCTCAAGAGGGGGTATGATGTCCGCGCAACAATTACTGAATACAATGATATAAACAAAACTAAACGTATTTTCAGTTATTATTCCGACGATTACCTAAATCTTTTCAACGAAATAAAATGGTTTGAAACTCCATTGGACGATTACACGGCTCTTGTGGAGGCCGCAACGGGTGCTAACATAGTGTATTTTTGCAGCGATATTTTCTTAAACCAAAAAATCAAACCCGAAAACCAATTAGAATACATAAAAAACATAATTTCGGTATTAAAAGAAACTAAAACCGAATATTTCTATTATGTCAACACATTGGACTCTTTGGGCGAAGAACCCGAATTTAAAGAAATTAACGAAAAGTCTCAACGAAATCCAAAAGGAAACTATCCTAAAATGTCAAGACTAAATTTTCAATGCGAAATGGAAGTCTGGAAAGCACTAAACGAAGAGTTAAAAGGTTGTATTCTAAATACTGGAGTTGTTTTAGGTCCCGGCGATTGGCGTTATGACTCTTCAAGAATTTTCTCTTTGGCTAATTCATACGGATATTACACAAAAGGCGTTACTGGATTTGTTGGAATTTACGATGTAATAAAATGTCTTATGACATTATCAAGAAAAAAAATAAGCGGTGAAAAATTTATTTTGGTTGCTGAAAATTTAAGTTATTTTCAAGTTATAAAAATGATTGCCGAAAATTTCAACACCGTAAAAAATCTAAAATACGCTGGAAAATACAGAATGGCATTGTACAAAAGTTGCTATTTCGTAAAATCAATTCTGATTGGACGACGTCCTATTTTGGATAAAAATTATTTCAACAGATTAACATCGTTTAAACTATATTCTAACGCTAAAAGTATCGGTTCGTTAATTATTGATTATGAAGACATTAGCGAAGTTGTAAATAAAGTTTGCGATATTTATACCAAAGATAATACGCCCGAAATAAAAAAATTCTATAAATTCACCTAATGTTTTTTGGTTTCGTTTAATTTTTTTTGTTTATCTTTGCAGGAAAGAATCATTATGGATATTAGGGCAGTCAATAATATTTCTGAAAAAGAAAAAGAACTTGACAAAAAACTCCGCCCCCTTACTTTTGAAGATTTCAACGGACAAAAAAAACTAAGGGAAAACCTTGAAATTTTTGTCAAAGCAGCAAAATTAAGAGGCGAAGCGTTGGATCATGTCTTGTTTCACGGACCTCCGGGCTTAGGCAAAACAACGCTTTCTAACATTATCGCTAACGAACTCGGCGTTGGTATGAAAACAACTTCGGGACCTGTGCTTGATAAGCCCGGCGATTTAGCAGGACTTTTAACTAACCTTGACGAAAGGGACGTACTTTTTATCGACGAAATTCACCGTCTTAGCCCCGTTGTTGAAGAATACCTATATTCTGCAATGGAAGACTACAAAATCGATATTATGATTGATAAAGGGCCGGCTGCAAGAAGCGTACAATTATCACTTAATCCGTTTACTCTTGTAGGCGCAACAACAAGGTCGGGACTTTTGACAGCACCTCTTAGAGCAAGATTCGGTATCAATCTGCTTTTGGAATATTATGATGTTGAGGTTTTGTCAAGTATTATAATGCGTGCCGCCGGTATTCTAAAAATAGAAATAGAAACTCCGGCTGCTGGCGAAATCGCTTCAAGAAGCCGAGGAACTCCAAGAATTGCAAACTCTCTGTTAAGACGTGTCAGGGATTTTGCTCAAGTGAAAGGTACAGGAAAAATTGACCTCGAAATCACAAAATACGCTTTGGATAATCTAAATATCGACTCTTTGGGGCTTGACGAAATGGACAACAAAATTCTTTGTACCATTATTGACAAGTTTCAAGGCGGACCTGTTGGTCTTAACACAATAGCAACCGCTGTCGGTGAAGATTCGGGAACTTTGGAAGAGGTTTATGAACCGTATCTTATTATGGAAGGCTTGTTGAAACGAACTCCAAGAGGTAGAGTTGTTACGGATTTCGCATACAAACACCTCGGAAAAAACCGTATTGATTTTTCTGACGAAACACAACTCGCATTGTTTTAACTTAAAAAAAAAGACTTTTATTATGAAAATGAATAAAACAATATTTTTAGCGGTATTGTTGTGCCTTTCCCCCTTGATTGCAAAATCTCAACCAAACCAAACAAAAACAATATACGGAAAAGTTACAACTCTTGACAATTTGCCTGTATGCGGCATAGAAATTTCGTCAAAAGAGGCAAAGACAAAAACTTTAAGCGATTCGTTAGGAAATTTTGTAATTGTTAGTTTCAAAAAAGATAAACTAAAGTTTAAAGGCAAAATTTTCAACAATCAAAACGTTAAAATTTCGTCTGAAACGCCTGACACAATTTCTGTCAACATGACCTTTGCAACATCTAACAAAAACGTTGAACTTGCAATAGGTTACGGATATATCAAAGAAAAAGACAGAACGCAAGCAATTGAATACATAAAACACAAACAAGATTATTGCAGTTATCTAAGTATTTATGACATTTTACGAAACAATTTCAACAATCTTGTAATAAACGATGATGGTTGTGTTATAATACGAGGACCATCTTCACTTTATGCTTCAAATTGTGCTATGTATGTTGTTGACGGAATAAAAGTTAATAATATTGATTATATTTCACCATGCGAAGTAAAAGACATTTCGGTATTGAAAGACGGCAGTGCAGCAATTTACGGTAGCCGAAGCGCAACTGGCGTAATTCTTATTAATTTAAGAAATTAGTATTGATAAATAATAAAAAACTTTTCGGGAAAGATTTTTCAGTCCCGAAAAGTTGAAAATTAGTTTGTTTGTTTTTATTTCCCCTTTATTTTTAAAACCTATAACCCAAATTGAAAGATAAATTTTGCGTAACTTCAAATCCTTGAGTATTAGGCTCGTTTGGTTTTGTGATGTTTTTCAAAGGCATTTTGTATCCTGCTCTGATACTAAAATTTTCCTGCGCAAAGCCTGAAAGCACTGTTCCAAGCATAATTGCTAATAATAATGTTATTTTTTTCATTTTATTTAATATTTATAAGTTAAATTTTTACTTTACTTCAATATTTTTGGAATACAATACGGTATTACCATGAGTAACTAACACGTTATATTGTCCAATGCCGTAATCCATAAGCACGCAACCAAAGGTTGTTCCTGCGCCCGAAGTCATTGCGCCAATTCTTGAACCGCTTTTAAATACTTCAACTGTTCCGCCTAAGGAATTAGCAGGAAAATCTACATTCAAAATCGTCGTCATGGCATCATAAGAAACGTTTACAGACGGCTGACCAAATCTAATTGGTCTAATGTTCCTTTGAGGATATGGAGCATTTTTGTCATTATTATCTGCTCTATGAGCCATTTTCATACTTTTCCTTATTTGAGCAGAAGTTTCTGTCATTGCACCCGTTGCCATCATTACAGCAACCATAAAAAAAAATCGTTTCATTTTGCGTTTGTAATTATAAAAATCTGGTTGCAAAATTATAACGAAAAAAAAATTTTGTCAAGGTGATGTTCCCTTTATATTCTCCGTAACTTATTGATTGATAGCATTGCTCCCAAATGGGAGCAACTTTAAGGGAACAAAAAAAAGATAGAGATTCTCTAAAAAAATTGCGATTTTCAATGTTTTTTCTCTACATTTGTAAAAAAATAAAATTCAAAACAAATGAAACATATAGGCATTATTTTAGGAACATTAGGAATAACCGCAATTTTATTCGGAAATATAGGGTGCAGAAACGAAAGTGTAGTTTACAAACAACTCATAACAATAGACTCACTATTATACAGAGATTTTGTGGATTCAGCAAAAAACATATCAAAAAGCGTAGAGCCACAATCCCAAGAAGAATTTGCCTATTATTTTCTTTTAAATGCAGAAATTGACTACAGACAACATATTAAACCAAATTTCAAAGAAATAAATCTTTGTATAAATTACTACGAAAACAACAAAGATTACCGTAAACTTTCAAATGCCTACTATTATAAGGCGTGTGCCCTTATCATTAGGGATACGTTACCAAACGAGGTGTTTACTCTCCTAAAAAAAGCAGAATATAATGCAGAAAAAACATCTGATATTATACTAAAAAGCAAAATATGTTCCGCTCTATCTTATGCAAATTTTGCAAAAAACCAAACACAAGAATCACTCAAATATGCACGAAAAGAGTATGCGTATGCAAAAATACAAAACAATAGTCGAGATATTGCTTATGCTCTAATCCGCTTAGCGATGGCTCATAATGATTTGGGTAACATAGATAGTTCTCAATATTATATTTTAAAGTGCAAAAATTTTGCAAACAAAGTTAACAATAAAGATAAAGCATATATATACAACATATTAGGAGTATGTATAGCAGATACAAATCCAGATTTGTCCTTAAAATATCTACAAACTTCACTTAAATACAATAAACTACCTGAAACATACAAAAATATTTCGGACATTTACTACGCCAAAAAAGACCTTTTAAATTGGAAAAAATATTGTGATTCCGCATTAGCAGATGCGTGGTTCGATTCTAAAATAGCCATTTTATCAAATATTTCAGAAAATTATTATGATAGTAAAGACTTTGAAAATTACAAACTTACAATCGATGAGTTAATCAATACAATGAATAATTATTTTAAATATGAAAAAGAAAACTATACCCTCGAACTTCAAAATAAATTTGATTTTGAAAAGCAACAAAGCGAATACGAAAAAAATTTATGGATTATATTGACAATTTTAACCTCAATTTGTGCAATCATTATTATTATTGCCAAACAAAAAAGGCAAAATATAAAACAAGAAAATGCCAAACTCGAAAAAGACAACATCACATTATACACCAACAATAAAAAATTACAATCACAAATCGAAAACTACAATCAACAAATTGAATATCTAAAAAAACAAAAAGAAGAATTAACAAGCGACAACGATAATTTATCGTCAGTAATTCTTTCATACGAAACAATGCTTTTACAATTAGAAAACAAAAAGAATGAGTTGAATAATCAAAATACGAAAAACTTGGAAATTGGAAAACAAATTTACGACATAATGGTTCAAAATCTTTCAATCAACGATTACAAAGGAAAATGGGCAACCTGCGTATATTATTTTGAAACAACAATTGCAATAAATGATATTTTTGAATTATACTTTAACTTGAATATTTCACACAAAATGTTTATAATAGCCGACGACTATTTAAAGAAAACAGACGAACAACTTTCAAAAATTTTCAGCATTTTAAAAAGTACAGTCAGAAGTAGAAGAACAAAACTAAAAGAAAAACTAAAATAAAAAGTTTTTTTTCTTATCTTTGAGCCATAAAAAAAACAAATCATTTATGACTTCAAAAGATATTGAATCACTGTTTGAAAGACAGTTGAACACAAGCGAACATTTCAACAAAGTATTTTCAGAACTTGAAAATGTAAAAACAAGAACCATTGATTTTGGCAGTTTTTACTATGTTCTACAATTCAATCCGGGGCGCATATTATCAGCAACAGCCGACACAAACAAAAAGGTAGTTTCAGAAAATTGTTTCTTATGCGAAAACCACAGATTTCCACTTCAAATTGGAATAGAATACAACGAAAACTACGA
>CAJOGF010000009.1 GCA_905233995.1 uncultured Bacteroidales bacterium
CCGGGGGTTCACACCCCCGTCTATTATATTTCGTCCTTTCAGGACTTGGTTTCAGATATAATTCGGTAGCCAAACCCCGTAGGGGTGATATATAATAGCAGTGGGTGTGAATCCACGGTCAAATAAGTTGACAAACGCCTAATTCGTTTCTTTTTTTAGTAACTGGGCAGGGAATCGAACCCTAAAGTATTGGACGATAATCATAAAAAAAATGGGTTGTCCAAATTAATAACGACTGTAACATTGTGGCAGCCGCTTTAAAAAAAAGCCAAAAATTATTTTATAACAAGTGCAGTTTCAACTGCTTTATCTGTAAAATCCAACATTGGGATTGGATCGAGACCAAATCTTGATAGTTTGCCGTTGCAATAAAGTAAAAATCCTATAATTGCAAGTGCCAATACTATCCACATGATTTTTTTCCATAATGGATATTTTTTGTCGGCGAGTGGGTCTTTTATTTTTACAAATGGGAATTTTACCAAATGCGTAAGTGTTGCGCCAAAGGTTATGTTTACAAAAGACTGAGCGTTGATTGCCCAACCGTTTGCGTTCAAAAGTGGTGAAAGGTTTCTGCGTCTGAGTTTCAAATATGCCAACAACATCGATGGTCCTGAAATCAAAAGTATTACAGCCAAAACTGCAAGTATCATTCCCCACCATTCAAGTTTCAAGAAACCTGTAACGGCACTTACAATGAAACTTCCGATAAAGCCTAATGCCATACCTATTGCCGCAAAAATTCCGCAATATTTTGCGATGTCAAAAGCCTCTTTTTTGGGAGCGGCTTCCACTGGGGTGGCTTCTGCGGCGGGTGCTTCGGCTGTTTTTTCGGTGATTTTTGTTCCTGTTTCCGAAATTTTTGCTGTTGCATTATCGGTAACGGCTTTGTCTTTGTCGGCTGCAAATTTGGTAACTTGCTCTTCAATAAAGTTGACAAACTTTTTGTAAGGAGCCCAAAATGCTTCGCGTATCGAAATTGGATTGTCGATTACTTTGTTGACAGTTGCGTCCCAAACGTTGTTGTCGCGGTCAACAAAAATGGCGTTTTTACCAACTTTTATATCGTCAACGCTACCGTCGGTGATTGCGGCGCAAATTTGCATTGTTTGATTCAACACCTTGGAAGTGCAGTCGCAATAAATCAAAAACATTGCACTTTGACCCGCCGTTGCATTATGTTTTGGCATGTCGCTAACTTTGATACAAAGATCACATTCTCTTTGGTCAATAAACAATTTGCCGGCTTGAAACATTGCAAGTTTTTCGTGTTTTACGGTGTAAAAATCCGTAAAAGAAACAAAGTTTTTCAAGAACGACCAAAAGTTTTTGTAGCAATGAAGAAATTTGTCAACCGAAATTATTTCTTCTGATTGTTCTTTCAAAGCCAAGTCTTTGTCGATAAGTTCCAAAAGTTGTTTTTGGGAGTCTGAGGTAAGAATTTTGTTAGCCTTTTCCAAATCAATACCTTCGGCTTTTAGCCCTGCTTTTTTTGACATCCAATCTTGATATGCGGCAAATTTTTTCCCAACCGCAATAAAGTCGTCTTCGGTTATAAAATCTTTGCCCGGAAATTCTTTGTCAAAAATAAGTTTTTTTGCGTTAAGGAAATTTGCTTGCCAAGCGGGATTTATTTCGCCTTTTAGTGATAAAGTTTTTTCAGGAGTTATTCTTGCCAAAGGATATTTTTTTAGTTCTTCTATTTTTTCTGACAAATTGTCAGTTGAAATCTTTGTTAAATCCTCAATTGGCAGTTCCATTGCGGCAAAAGTATCTTTGTTGAAAGAAACCATTTTGCAACGGATAAAATAATCTTCAACTTTTTGTTTTATAGCGTTATAAGCATTGAGAGCCTCTGGAGTGTCATTTCCAAAAGCCAAAATATCTTTGTTTTCGTTGCTTAATTTTTGCCAAGCGGTGTAGTCGGATAGTTCTTTGAAAAATTCTTCGATTTGTTCTTTGTTGATACCTTTTTCGCCCGAACGGTCGTCTGAAAGTCCGATTTTTTCACCGATAAGAGCGATAAGGTCTTTTAATTCAGCATTTTGGGTAGAAAGTGCGGTTATAACGCCGTCGCCGTTGAAGGCTGTGCCTGCAAAGATTTTTTCTAAATCACTTGTCTCGTCCAAAGAAATTTCCTCTTTTTCTTTGGATAGATTTTTGAGAATGATTTTGGCTGAATTGAAAATTTTCTTACCTTCTTCGCTTTCTTGATTAATATCCGAAAGTTTTATCGAAGAATTTTCTGAGGTAAGTAATTCAGGATTTTTAACAATGTTGCAAAGCCAGTTAGCGGTTTTTACAACTTCGTCAACTCGGATTTTGCCGTCGGAATTTTGATCCAAAACTTCGAGAGTTTTTTTGTCGAATTCCAATCCTGAAGCGGGACAAGATAACACTGTCCACATCTTTGTATCAAGTTCTCCAAGGTGTTTAATATCTTCGCCCGATTCTATGCTGATACGAGTAACACCTCCTATTTTGGAGAATTTCCATGAATAATTAGAAGTTTTTTCCATCTCTTTTTTTTGAATTGTTTTAAAAAAATAATGGTCAAAATTATAAAAAAATATTATGCTTTACAAAAAAAAAGTTAAATTTGCAGAAATATTTTTGAAAGGTAACATTGTATTTTTTCGCCTCAAAACCTATGAAATTAAGCAAATTAATCATATTTTTAATATTTTTTTTGCAGTTGTTTCTGCTAAGGGGAAAGGTGTATTCGCAGGCAACCGAAAACAATGTCGGTGATGAATTTTATTTGGAAAATTTATTCAAGGAATTACATTCTGCAAAATCAGACACTGCACTTTTGAGAATTTATACCGAAATTTATCACAATCATTACAATCTTGATACTATTATAAAATATGCTGATTCGGCCTCTAAAGTATCGTTAAGACTTTCTGATGGAGTTTCATACGCTGAGGCGATTATGTTTATCGGTGCGGTGTATAATCAAAACGGAGAAAATCAAAAAGCGGCATCTTATTTTTGTGCAGCGTTGAATTTTTGGATAGACTCTGAAAATCTTACTAAACAGGCAGTTTGTTACAATTGTTTGGCTGTAATTGACGAAAATCTCAATCATTACGAGTCGGCACTTACAAATTATAGTCTTGCGCTTGATTTGTTTTTGCAAACTGGCGACACTTTACGCTCGGCGCGTATATATCGCGGAATGTCAAATACTTACAGTGGTTTTAATCTTTTATCTTCTGCTGACGAATATTTAAACAAGGCTCTCGAAATAGATTTGCATTATTCAGATATGACAAGTGTTGCTTTCGACTATGTTTATTTGGGCAATATTTGGCTTGCAAAATTTTTCAACACAAAAGATTCTAACAATCTAAACAAAGTTAAAGAATATTATAAAAAGGGTTTGTCGGCGGCAGAAAAGTCAAATTTTCTTGATGCCTTGATAGAATCTTCGCTTAGTTTGCAAAAAACTTATCTTATTATTGCTGAATTATCATCGAATGATGATTTTCTTGTTGCAATAGATAGTAGTCGGATTTATAAGGGGTTAGCCCAAAATTGCATTGAAAAAATGTCGAATCGTACAAGGGAGTTTCTTTATTGTATTAATGATTGTAGAGAAAAAATTTTGTTGCAGGAATTAGAAGACGCAAAAAAAATAATCGACTCTTTGTCGAATGTTTTTTTGAGTGATTTAAATAAATTTGAAACAATTTATTACGAAGATTTTGGTCCTGTTTTGTCGCTTTTTTACAAAAAAACAGAAGATTACAAGAGTTTGTATTTGTTTTCTGAAAAATATAAGTATTTTAGAAATATGCGTTATAGTCTTGATTTTGCTGTTAAAGGAGAAAAAAAATATAATGCTACTTTTTTTGGTGACAAACTTCGCCGTCTTGAGCAAGAAAGTGCGGATAAAAATGCGTTGTTTCACAAAAATAGTGATTCTTGGCGTGTTAATTTGATTTTTTTGATTACTTTTTTAACTCTTTTGATTTTTATAGTTATTGTATTGAGGGACAATGCAAAAGATGGTGAAAAAACTTTTAAAACCCTAAAACAACAAAAAAACGATATTCTTGAATTTAACAAGCAATTAAGCAATATTCGCGATACGTCGTTACGACAAAATATGGAAATAAGCCGTCAAAGTCAGAAAATTAATGAGCAAAATATTGAAATTTCCAATACTAATCGAGCCATAACTCATAGCATTGAATATGCTCGTCAAATACAATTGGCATCTATGCCGCTAAAAAGGACTTTGAAACTTTTGTTCAACGATTTATTCTTGATTTATAAGCCGTTGGATATTGTTTCAGGAGATTTTTATTGGTGTGGAGAAACTTCCGAGTTCAAGATAATTGGTGTTTTTGACTGTACAGGTCATGGCATTTCGGGTGGATTGTTGAGTATGCTTGGCATTTCAATTTTAAATGACACTCTTGCTGAGATTTCTTCGGGCAACATTGCGGCAGAAATTCTCAATAATTTGCGCAAAAAAATAATTTCGTTCACAACTAAAGAAGTTGATGACGGAATTGATGGTGCAGTTGTTGCAGTATCAAAACAGACAAACACTTTGTGTATCTGTGGTGCTATGCGTCCGGTGTGGATTGAAAGGGATGGTGAAATTATTGAAATTATGCCCGAAAGAATGCCGGTAAGTAGGGGAAAATATCAAAACAAACCATTTGTAGGTCAGGAATTTAAATACCAAAAAAACGATATTGTCTATTTGTTTACCGATGGTATGACAGATGTTTTTGGCTATTCACCCGACACAACTTCTAAAAAACAATTGCTGAAGTTTTCGCAGAAAAGACTTAAAACGCTTTTAAGTCAGGTTTATCAGTTGAGTCTTGGAAAACAAAAAGAGGTTATAACTTACGCTTTGGAAGATTGGCAAAGCGGTTTGAAACACGATAGTCTTATTGACGACCAATTAATGATTGGTTTCAAGTTGTGATTTTTTTTAGGCACGAAAAGAATGCGTTATTTGGTTTATATATTGCTTTTTATGTTTATGTTGACAAAACCCTGTTATTCTTTGGAGCAGGATATTGTTGACAAGGAACTCGACAGCCTAATAGCGTTAGAAAGCAAAACAACTTCGGGCATGGAAAAATTACGCATTTTAAAAGAAATTTGTAAGACTCATTATAATGTTGACACTATTTATAAATACGCGCGAGTTGCCTCTGTTATAGCCAAAAGTCTTGGTGATGAAAAATATTTGGCATTTGCTTATTCTACATTTTCTTGGTGTGAATATCATTATGGTGATTATCAGAAATCTTTAGGTTGGTCTTTTATGGTTTTGGGACGGTGCGAAAAAATTGACGACCCTGTATATTTAGCGCATTGTTATAAGCAATTAGGTTATACTTATTACGGACTTTCAGATTATTACAATGCTGATAGATATTGTAGAGAGGCTCTTGAGGTATTTGATTCGCTTCAGATAAATGAGGAGGTAGCCTCGGCTTATCGTGCTTTAGGAATGTTTTGTATGGAATATGGCTATTTGGATGTTGGAAGTAGATATATTCAAAAGGCGTATCAAATCGACTTTGCAAGGCATTATGATAGTAAAGCGGAGGATTTGATGTATTTTGGTTATTATGATTATTTGAAATATTTGTCTGAAAAAAAATATTATTATGTTCAGTCGGCAGTTCATTGGTATAATACGGCATTAAAAAAAGTGTCAGGCAAAAAAAGTATTGCGATAAAAAGTCGTATTTTTGAAAATCTTGCTTTGTCGTACAACGAGATATTGGAAAATGCTAAGTTAAGTCAAGACGAAAGAGCCTCTTATTTGGATAGTTGCGAAAAATATTCGGATTTGGCACTTTCTTACGCAAAGAAAATAGGGTCAAAAGAAAAAAAGTTTATTGCAGACTATTGTCTTGCTCGTTGTAGACTCAATGCAAACGACTTGGAGTCAGCAGAAAAGCAAATCGAAAAAATATCGGATTTTATTAACGAAAATTCTGTAAGGTCGTTAAGATTCAGTGGATTTTATTACAAAGTTCTTTTGTTGAAAGCCAAACATCAAAAAGATTATAAGGCAATGCTCAATTATATGCAACAACTGAAAATTGCTGATATGAAACGTTATACTTTTGATTTAGGTTCCAAAATCAGTAAAATTCAGGCGAAAGAAAATTATCTGCAATTTAAACTAAAAACTAAAAATCGTTATCATAAAAGCGAAGAAAAATTTCGGATGTATTTGCAAAAAAGTAAACGTATTAATACATATTTGATGTTTGTGGCTTTGGTTATAATTGCAAGTATATTTTACATTAAATTTGTTTCAGGTCAGCAGGTTGAAATAAAAAATATTTTGACCAAACAAAGCAAAAATATTGTTAATCAAAACGAAGAATTAGACAAACAAAGGCAAGAGTTTTTATCGTTAAGACAGGAGTTTTTGTCTCAGAAACAGCAACTTGAAAATAAAAAGCGTAAGTTTATAAAACTTAATCAAAGCATGTATTATTCGCTATATCGGGCATGGAAGATTCAAAATGTGCTTATTCCTTCAAGCGATATGCTAAGAGATTGTTTTGGTGAATGTTTGGTTTATTTTAAGCCTCTTCAAATGGTTTCTGGTGATTTTTATTGGGCGTTAAAAACTCCTGAAATCAGAGTTTTAGTAACTGCCGATTGTACGGGACACGGCATTTCGGGCGGTTTTTTGAGTATGCTTGGCATTTCATCGCTCAATGATATTGTTACGCATAGAGATTTAAACAATAGCGAAAGTCTTGCTTCTGACATTTTGGAAGATATGCGTAAAAAAATCATTAGTTCTTTGCATCAAGAAATCTCGGCTGATGTTCAGAACGATACTATCGACATGGCAATCTGTATTTTCGGCAAAAACAATAATTTGCTTCAGTATGCTGGTGCTAATCGTCCGTTGTGGATTTCGGGCAAAGATGGAATTAGGGTTGTTGAGGCTGACGAATTTTCAACGGGTATGGATTTTTCTTACAAGGGAAGTTTCACTAATCATAAAGTGAAAGTAGAAAAAGGCGTTTTCTGACGGTATTACCGATATGTTTGGTGGCAAAAATGGGAATACAAAATTTGGTCAAAAACGGCTTAAACAACTTTTGGAGGAGATTTCAGTTGATAATTTCAGCGTGCAATATCAAAAAATTGATGAAGTTGTGTATTTTTGGACATCAACGCCGCTTTATGACGACAATTCAGTAGAGATTTACAACCGACAAGTTGACGATAAATTATTAATCGGAATTAAAATTTAGTTTTTCAGAGTGTTGAGAATATTGCTAAGTTCGTTTGCTCTGAAATTTTTGGCGACAATTTTGCCTTGTCCGTCAATTAAATAATTTGCAGGAATAGAACTTACGTTGTATTGTTTTGCGATGTCGGAATCAACGCCGTGAGTGTCAATTACATTAATAAATTCGTAAATATTATCTTCATGGACGGCTTTTTTCCAAGATTCAGTATCTTCGTCCAAAGAAATCGACAAAACCAAAAATTCGTTTCCGTTTTTAAACTTTTTGTCTTTGAATTGTATGTAAGTATTTTTGATGATTGGATTTTCGGCTCTGCAAGGTTTGCACCATGAAGCCCAAAATTGAATTAGAATATATCTTCCTTTCAGATAAGACAAAGACGCTTCTTTTGCATTAATATCTTTTAATACAATATTCGGAGATAATTGTCCCGGATTCAAAATTTCATAATGCTTGTATGATGTAGTTGTTTCTACGCTCTGTGCTGCAACGTGCGTAGAAAAAGACATCAAAAGCAATATAATGGAAAGCAATCTTGTCATTATTAATGATGAGATTTTTCTTTTTCAACGTAAGAAAGCAACTTTATATTGTGTTATTTTTTGTTAATAAATTATACTTCCATTTTCATCAAAATGTATTTGTTGACCGAACGATAAGTTGATGTTTTCTTTTTGACGGGAAAAATTGACTTTTTTTGCCAAATATCCTGACAAAATGATTCCGTTTTCGCTAAGTTTTATCGGCGAGTTAGCCGAAAGTACAACTTTAACACCTTCGTATGAGGTGATTTTTATATTTGTTGACGGGGTAATGAATTTTATTTTTCCGTTCTGATAAAATTCTATAGGCGAATTTTCGGCGGAATGGATTATTTGATTGTCAATTGTTGTGGTTATACTTTCAAAAGGGCTACCTCTGAAAACAATGCCGTGGCGGTCAAAAAAAATTCTTGACCCTCGTCTAAACTCTCTGTATTTATTGTCGGGACATTCTGCTAAAATGTTTGCCGCAAGCACGCCTTGAGTTACTTTTCCAGACGAGTTTAATCTGATAAAACCATTTGAGGAAAACAAAACCAAAGGTCCTGTTGTCCATAATTCAGTATCAAAAGCGGGAACACCTTCTATTACAAAGCCGTTGTCGTTGGTTTTGTATGCGCTCCCTGCTTTAAAAACAACTTTTATACCCGTTGTTTGCAAAAGAGAGTCTCTTTTTAGCGTGTCAACATTATAAGCCTTAACAGTTATTGATACTGATAAAAAAACTAATGATAATATAATTTTTAATTTTCCCATTGTTAGAAAATTTTATTACCTTTGCAGCCGCAAATTTAAGTTTTTTTTTTGAAAATATGGGTTTTAAATCAGGTTTTGTGAATATTGTCGGCAATCCTAATGTTGGGAAATCGACATTAATGAATATTCTTGTGGGTGAAAAATTGTCAATTATCACCGCAAAAAGTCAGACTACGCGCCATAGAATTATGGGAGTTGTAACAACTGACGATTATCAAATTGTTTACAGCGACACTCCGGGTGTCTTGAAACCTGTTTATAAACTTCAGGAATCAATGTTGAAATATTCGGAGTCGGCTCTTGAAGATGCTGATGTGATTTTGTATATAACCGATGTTTTGGAAACCAAAACCAAAAATAAGTTTTTTTTGGAAATGGTAAACAAACTTTCTTGTCCGATTATCATTCTAATCAACAAAATAGATTTGGCAGAATCTCAAGACAAGGTTGTAGAAATTATCAAAGATTGGAAACAATTGATTCCAAAAGCAGAGATTTATCCTGTAAGTGCGCTTCATAAGTTCAACACTGAGAATATTTTGGACAAAATTGTATCGCTTTTGCCAGAGAATCCGCCATATTTTGAAAAAGACCGTTTGACCGACAAACCAGAAAGATTTTTTGTATCGGAAATCGTCCGCGAAAAAGTACTTGAAAATTATGATAAAGAGATTCCTTATTCTGTTGAGGTTGAAGTAGAAACTTTCAAAGAAGAAGAAAATATAATTCGCATTCAGAGTGTGATAAATGTCATTAGGGAGTCTCAAAAAGGCATTATAATTGGTAAGGGCGGTATTGCTCTTAAAAAACTTGGTCAAAAGGCTCGTAAAGAACTTGAAGAGTTTTTCGGCAAAAAAATCTATCTTGAAATCTTTGTTAAAGTTTCCAAAGATTGGCGCGACAACAAAAATAGACTCAAGGGGTTTGGTTATGATGTCAGCGGAATGTAAAAAATATTTTTTTTAACGAAAATAAATCAATAAATTTGCAGCGTATAAAAAAGTAAAACACAAAAAAAAATGAAATTTGTAGTATCAAGTACCGAATTACTTAGCCGTTTACAGTCGATAAGTAGAGTTATTAGTAGCAAAAATACACTTCCTATTCTTGATGATTTTCTTTTTGAAATTCATGATAATATGCTTACTATTATGGCCTCTGACCTTGAAAGCACTATGCGTACACGTCTTAGTCTTGATAATGTTGATGGTCAAGGAAAAATTGCAATTGAAGCAAAACGTTTGACTGATATTTTAAAGGAGTTTCCAGAGCAGCCTTTGATTTTTGAAGTAAATCAAGAGACTCTTGCAGTTGATATTTTATCTGACAACGGTAAGTTTTCAGTTGTCGGTCAAAACGGAGACGAATATCCAGAAATGAGGCATTTGAACGAAGGTTCAGCGGTTTCGGTATCACTTTCTGGTTCTGCCCTTTTGAAAGGTATCAACAAAACATTTTTTGCAACCGCTGATGACGAATTGCGTCCTGTTATGAATTGTATTTTTATAAAATTTGACGAAAACGGTGCAACTTTTGTTGCCTCAGATACGCACAAACTTGTAAGATATGGCAATTCTGACATTAAATTTGGCGGTTCTTCGTCGTTTATTTTGCCAAAAAAACCTGCAACTATGCTCAAGACCATTCTTCCGAAAGAGAATCAAGAGATTAAAGTTCAGTTTGATGACAAGAATGCTTATTTCCAACTTTCAGAATACGAGATGATTTGTCGACTTCAGGAGGGACAATATCCTAATTATGAGGCTGTTATTCCGTCTAACAATCCTAATCGTCTTACTATTTCAAGATTGGATTTTGCAACGGTTCTAAAACGTGTGTCTGTCTTTTCAAGTTCAAGCAATCTTATAAAACTTGACATTAAATCGGATTTTGTAACCGTTACGGCACAGGACATTGACTTTTCGATTTCGGCGTATGAAAAAATTAATGCTCAATACGAAGGCGATGAAATGTTGATTGGTTTCAAATCGGCATTCTTGATTGATATTCTTGGAGCGATGAACTCAGAGAATGTTGTTCTTCAGATGTCAGACCCTTCAAGAGCGGGTATTGTGGTTCCGCTTGAAAAAGAATCAGAATCGGAAGACGAACTTATGTTGCTTATGCCGATGATGATTAACGACTAATTTTTGTTTCCATATATTTATTTTATTATTTGTTGCAATCGGCAGAAGATAAACTGCCGGTTGTTTTTTTAATTTTAAGAATATGAAAAAAGTTATCTTTTTAGCGGTTTTGATACTGCTTATAGGAGGAAGTTTGTTCTTTTTCTTCCGTTATTATTGGCCCTTTGCTGACGGAGTTAAGGCAGGAACGCTTGATCAAGTAATGCACAAAGGTTATGTTTTCAAGACCTACGAGGGCAGCATTCATCAAGACAAACTTATAAACGCAACCGACAAGGTTTGGGAATTTTCGGTTGTGGATGAAAGAATTGCCGATTCGCTTACAAAATGTGCAGGTGCAAAAGTAACGCTTCATTATAAAGAATACAAAAATTCTATAATGTGGCGTGGAATGCAAAAGTTTATTGTTGATAGCATTGTATCCGTAAACCGTTAGTATTCTATATCAACAAGATACAACCCGCAGGCAGGTGCTGATTGTCCTGCCTTGCAGCGGTTTTTGGTATTGATGATTTCATAAAATTGTTCCAACGAAATTTTCTTGGAGCCTAAGTCAGTAAGAGTCCCGACAAGAGCGCGTACCATGTTGCGCAAAAATCTATCGGCTTTTACTGTAAATATGATTTTGTGTCTATCTTGAGAAAAAAACGCTTCTTTTAAATCGCAAATTGTGGTTTTGTTGTCAGCACCTGCCTTGCAAAAAGATTGAAAATCCTTTGTTTGTTTTAGGATTTCGCAACCTTGATTCATAATCAGAAAATCTAATTTATACGGAAAATACCATGACCTTTGATACAAAAATACGTCTTTTCGAGTGTGAAGATAATATTTGTAGGTGCGACTTTTTGCCGAAAACCTCGCATTAAAATCTTCTGAAGTTTCTTCTATCGAAAAAATTGAAATGTCGTTTGGTAAAAAACTATTGAGTTTAACTACCAATTTATCAAGGTCTTGAATTTTGTTTTTGCAGTCAAAATGGGCGCAGAAAAATTCAGCATGAACGCCCGTGTCTGTTCGTCCTGCACCTAAAGAGTCGATTTTTTCTTTAAGCAACATGCTTAAACTATTGTCCAAAACCTCTTGAACAGTAACGGCATTTGGTTGCTTTTGCCACCCGTGATAATTAGCCCCGTTGTATGAAAGTGTTATTTTGTAGCGCATAATAAAAAAATTATGCAAAAATATTCAAAAAAATTGTAACTTTGTGCCGCATTTTCTAATAAAAATATGATAAATTTTTTCAAAATATTAGTTTTTGTTTTCCTGCTCTATTCAGGAAATGTTTTTGGTCAGCACCTTGTTGGTTTTAATGCGTATTATCTTCAGTCGAAAATTGCCGGAGATTCGGCTGGAATCAACAAAGTTATGTATTCAGAGCCCGGTTATGGCTACGGAATTTCTTACAAACACATGGAATTGAGAAATATAATTGGTTTTCAAGGTGAAATTAATTTTCAGCAGTCAGGTTTTAGAATCCTCCTTCCAGAGGATGCCTATTTGTGGACTTCTGACAAAAATCCTAAAGACGAGCCGCTATATTTCAAACAGAAACTACAATATGTAAATGTGCCTGTTTTTATGCATCTTGACTTCGGTCAGCATACTGTGAAAGCGATTTTTGCAATCGGTACTTATGCAAATTTTTTGCTTAACAAGTCAAAACCGCAAACAAATATCGTGAATTTCGATTCAACAGGAATTGATAGAATTGTTAACGGACAATATAAGACTTTTTCATACGGACTTACTGGTCAAGCGGGATTTGCTATTTGTACCAAAGCGGGCGTTGTGCAATTGTCGGCGCGGGCGAGCGTTGGAATGTCAAAAATGATAAAAATGGACGATATTGCACTTCTTAATTATATCACCGAAAGGTCGTTCGGTTTTGGAGTATCGTATTTTAAACCGTTTGGCAAAGAGCCGTATTACACCAAAAAAGAAAAAGTTAAAAAAGAGGAAAAACTTGAAAAAGAAAAAGATGAACAAAAAGAAAATGTTCAAGATTCTTTAAATCAAGAAAATAACGAAGAAGTAACTCCAAAAGAAGAAACCAAGACAAATCCTAACGAACCAACTCAAGAAGACCTTGATTGGGAAAAGCGTTTTGACGAATAATATTTTTTTTATGGAAAATTTGGGAAAAATATATATGGTGCCTATGAATTTAGGCGAGGTTAATAGCGGTATGTTTTTGCCGCCTGAAGTTTTGAATATAATAAAAAGTTTGAAATTTTTTATTGCTGAAAATGCCAAAACTACAAGACATTATCTTATTTCTCTTGGCATGAAAGACCTTTTGAACAAAATAACAATTTTTCAAATGGATAAACATGCCGACAAAGTTGATTATTCTGATTTTTTCAAGGAATCTGTTTTGTCAGGTTTTGATTTAGGAGTGATTTCGGAGGCTGGTTGTCCGGGAGTTGCTGACCCCGGCTCCGAAGTTGTAAGGCAAGCACATTTGCGTGATATTCGGGTTGTGCCGCTTGTTGGTCCCTCTTCAATACTTTTGTCGTTGATGGCGAGCGGATTAAATGGTCAAAGTTTTGCTTTCAATGGATATTTGCCCGTTAAAATGCCCGAAAGATTGAAAACACTAAAAAAACTTGAAGAGTTGTCAAAACAAAAAAATCAGACGCAGATTTTTATTGAAACTCCTTATCGCAACAATTCGCTTTTGGATTTTTTGTGCAACAATCTCTCGCAAGAAACATTGTTAACTATTGCTTGTCAACTTACTCTGCCTGACGAATTTATAAAAACACAGAGTATAAAAGATTGGAAAAAACAAAAATATGATTTCGACAAAAAGCCTTCAATTTTTTTAATTTTAAAAAAATAAAGGTTGTGTTTTTCGTTTTGAAAAACTTTTTTGTTATCTTTGTCAACAAAAAAAAATAAGAAAAAAATGATACAAAGGATTCAGACTATTTTTTGGTTTATAGTTGCAGTTTTGTTTATTGTGATGATTCCTAACAATTGGATGAATATTTTCGCCTCTGACGGTGATTATTTGTTTTCCGCTTTTGGAGTCTATAAGGGTCAAGACCAAATAATTACGGGCGTGCCACTGATAACTTATCTTGGTATTATGGCTGCGTTAAATATTGTTATAATTTTTCTTTACAAAAAAAGAGTGCTTCAGGCAAGGCTTACGGTGATTTCGATAATTTTAACATTGTGTTTTTATCTGCTTGTGTTGATGTACAGATATATGTCGTTTGAAGGAGAAATTTCTTCTACGAATTGGAATTTTCCGCTTATTTTGCCGGTAATCAATGTTATATTGAGTTTTCTTGCTTGGCGTGCGGTGGTAAAAGATGAGGCTAAAGTTCGCTCGTTGGATAGGTTAAGATAATTTTTTTAGAAAATTTTGTTATGCGAAAAAAACGCACTGGTGAGATTTTTCAAGAGGTTCTCGTTACGGATATTGCAGCCGAAGGTAAGGCTTTAGCACGAATTGACGGAATAGTTTTCTTTATTAAAGGTGCTATTCCGGGTGATGTTGTTGACATAAAAGTTGTTAAACGTCAAAAGAATTTTCGAGAAGCGGTAATTGAGAGGTTTATAAAATATTCTGACATACGTCGTAATGCTGAATGTGAACATTTTGGAGTTTGTGGCGGTTGTGTTTGGCAAACTTTACCTTATCAATATCAACTTCAATACAAGCAAAAACAAGTTGAAGAGGCTTTAACTCATATTGCAAAGGTTGAAATTCCTGCTGTCAACAATATAATTGCCTCTGACAAAGAATATTATTATCGCAATAAATTAGAGTTTACGTTTGCCTTGCAGCGTTGGCTTACGGAAAAAGAAATGGAAATTCCTGACGAAGAAAAACAACTTCAAGGTTTGGGATTTCATATTCCGGGACGTTTCGACAAGGTTTTGGACATAAAAAAATGTTGTCTTCAAGACGGAAAAAGCAACGAAATTCGTTTGTGGACTAAAAGTTTTTGCTTAGAAAACGGTTTTGAATTTTTCGATTTGAAAAAACAAACTGGTTTTTTACGAAATATCATCATCAGAAATTCTCTTAATGGGGAGTTGATGGTAATTGTAGTTTTTGCTTTTGAAGATAAACAAAAACGGGAACTTTTGCTTGAAAACATGAAAAACGCGTTCCCTGAAATCACATCGCTTATGTATTTTATTAACACAAAACGCAATAGCGATTATTCGGATTTGGTGGCAAAATTGTATAGTGGCAAGGATTACATAATAGAGGAAATGGCAGGGTTGAAATTTAAGGTTCAAGCCAAAAGTTTCTATCAGACAAATTCGTTGCAAGCCTACAAATTGTATTCTGTTGCAAAAGAATTTGCTAATCTTAGCGGTAATGAAACAGTTTATGACCTTTATACAGGTACAGGTACAATTGCAAATTTTGTTTCTGGCAAAGCAAAAAAAGTTGTCGGCGTTGAATATATTGAAGAGGCAATCGAAGACGCAAAAATCAACAGTGAAATCAATAATATCAAAAATACATCGTTTTTTGCTGGTGATATGAAAGATGTTCTTACAAAAGAATTTATCGAACAAAATGGCAGTCCTGATGTTATTATTCTTGACCCTCCAAGAGCGGGTGTTCATCCTGATGTCATAAAAACGATTCTTGAAACCTCTCCAAAAAGGATTGTTTATGTAAGTTGTAATCCTGCGACACAGGCGCGAGATGTTCAAATGTTGGACTCTGGATATAGGGTTGAGAAAGTTCAGCCGGTTGACATGTTTCCGCAAACATTTCATGTGGAAAACGTGATTTTGTTAACAAAAAAAGTTTAAATGGTTTAGTTTTTGTTTTTTCCTTTTTAACTGAAATATCCGAAAAAAAACGATGAAAGGAAAATCTGTTAAATCGGGCATTGTGAAAGTAGCCGTAATCGGTTTGTTGGTTATGGTTTCTTGTCTTGTTTTTTATTATGTTATGCAAGTTTTTCAGCAGAAAGAGATTGCACAATTTGCCCGACATGATCGTAATGTTTTGGTTAACAGAATATTAGAAGTATATTCAGCAAAGTATTCAAGCATTATCAACGATAATTCTGCTTGGGACGAACTTATTGAAAACATTGTTGAGCAAAGAAATGATGATTGGCTTGAAAACAATATCGGTTATATGATTGAGAATTATCAAACCGATGCCGCTATTGTTTTTGATAGTTTGGGAAATGTTTTTTACGAGAAACTATCCGAAAATAGTCAAGGAAAACAATTATTTCCTTTTAGCGAAAAAATCTCTCAAGATGTTTTTAATGGAAAACCTTTCGCTGACTTTTATTTGAAAATAGGGCAGGAGATTTATGAATATCACGGTGCTGGTATTGTAAGTGCTGCCGATATACATTCAAGACAAGAAAAACCGGTCGGATATTTATTTTTGGTCAAACAAATCTCAAACGACCTTCTTAATCAATACAAAGAAGCAATTGGAAAAACCGAAGTAGGGCTTGTCTGCTCTCAACAAGAGTTGACGGATACGGAAAAAAATGTTTATCCTAATTACCTTATTGTAAAAGAATTGAAAGATTATAATGGCGAAACTATTTCGTATATGTATTTTGTCTTCAAAAATTCTTTGGTAAAAATGTTTAAAAATTTTATTCCTATTTTTGCTTTGATTTCTTTGATGTGCGTTCTTATTGTGTTGGCTATTGTTAGATACACTAATATAAAAGTGTCAAAACCGTTACAAAATATTGCAACTGCTTTCAATAGTCAAAAAACGGACATGATTTTGCCATTGAAAAAAGAAGAAAATGAGTTTGGCGTTATTTCTGGTATGATTGAAGAATTTTTTGAACAAAAAAATAATCTTCAGAAATTGAATACTGAAATTTTGCAAAGTCGTGAAGAGATTATGGTTCAAAACGAAACTCTTTTTCAGCAAAAAGAGGAAATTTTGGTTCAGAACGAAACTCTTCATCAGCAGAAAGAAGAAATATCTGCAATCAACGAAGATTTGGCGGCTCAAAAACATACTCTTGAACATGCTAATCGTCAACTTACAGCAGGAATTACGTATGCAAGTCGTCTACAAAGTGCAATGCTTCAAGCCGTTGCGCCAACAAACGAAATTTTTGATAATTTTTTCACCATTTATTATCCTAAAGATATTGTTGGAGGTGATTTTTATTTTACAAAACGTAACGGCGACTGTGTAATTGCGGCTCTTGGTGATTGTACTGGTCATGGGGTGCCGGGGGCTATGCTTGCAAGTATGGGCATTTCGTTTTTAACGCAACTTTTCAACACTTATCAGTCCGAAGATGTTATGCCGAATATGATTCTCGACCTTCTGAAACAGAAAGTAACCTCTGCTCTCGGTCTTGACAAAGATGGCGAACAACGCAGCGACGGAATGGATATTGCTCTTGTTATGTACAACAAAAAAACTCGAAATGGTTATTTTTCAGGGGCTCAGCGTCCGATGATACTTATTCGGGACAACGAAATTTTTACTATCAAAGGCGATAATATTCCGATTGGATATTTTACAAAAGAGGGCAAGTTTACTGCAATTAACATAAATCTGCAAAAAAACGACAAGATTTATTTGTTTTCGGACGGTTGCACCGATCAGACGGGCGGAGAAAAAAAACGCAGACTAATGATTCAGAATTTCAGGACAGCATTATTGGAGATTTCTGCTTTGGAATTTTCTAAGCAGAAACAAGCAATCGAAAAATTGATTTTTGACCATAAAGGCGATTTGCCGCAAACCGACGATATTTCTTTGTTAGCATTTGAAATACATTAAAAAAAATGGATATTTTTCTTATTGGAACGGGAAATGTTGCTTTTAGTTTGATTCAAGCCTTTCAAAAGCAAGGACATAATATCAAAGGAGTTTTTTCAAGAACAAAAGAGCATACAAAAAGTTTTTGCGAAAAGTTTTCTGTTCCTGCTTGTTATGATTTGAGCGAGATTCCAAGTATTTGTGATTTTTATTTTATTTGTACCTCTGACTATGGAATTGAGTCAGCGGCAGAAATGTTAAAAGAAAAAAATGGCATAAAAGTTCATACATCGGGCAGCACTCAGATGACAATTTTGCAAAAGTTTTCTAAAGATTGTGGCGTGATGTATCCTGTCCAAACGTTTTCAAAGTCCAAAACGGTTGATTTCAAAAATGTACCTTTGTTGATAGAGGCTTCGAGTGTAGAGTCAGAAGCAAAACTTATGAAATTAGCGTTGACTCTATCTTCAGATGTTAGAAAAATGACCTCTGTGCAAAGACGCTTTTTGCATCTTGCGGCAGTATTTGCTTGTAATTTCACAAATCATTTTATTGCAGTTTCAAAAATGCTGACAAAGACTGAGAATATTGATTTTGACTTGTTGAAACCATTAATTCAAGAAACAATGCAAAAGGCTTTGACTTTAGATCCGGTGAAACATCAATCAGGACCGGCGCAAAGAGATGATAGTCAAATATTAAATTTACATTTAGAAATGCTGAAAGACGAAATATTGTTGAAAAAAATTTATAGTTTTGTTTCTTCAAGTATTGTGGATTTTAGAGAACGATTTAAAAATGGAATATAGAGATAAACTCAAGAAAATCAAAGCGTTTGCTTTTGATGTTGACGGTGTTTTTTCGTCAGCAATGATAGCAATGCCTGATGGTGAATTGCTAAGACTTATGGACGCAAAGGACGGTCTTATTGTAAAAAAAGCAATTGAGTTAGGTTTCAAGATCGCAATTATAACAATGGGCAATTCTCAATCTGTAAAATCAAGATTTTTAAGACTTGGAATTTCTGACGATTATTATGATTCAACTGTTATAAAGAATAAGTTTTCGGCTTTGAAAAACTTTGCAAATAAGCACAATTTGCAATTAGAAGAAATTATGTATGCAGGAGACGATTTGTCGGATATTGAATGTGTAAAAAATGCAGGTCTTGGAGTTTGTCCTCAAGATGCAGTTGAGCAAGTAAAACAAGTTTCTGATTATGTTTCTCTTCGTCTTGGCGGACACGCTTTTGTAAGAGAAGTTGTGGAAGATGTTTTAAAAAGTCAGAACATAAAATATTACTAAAACACCAAAAGTTATGACACCTTTTTTTTCGCTTATTCGTTACAAAAACCTTTTGATAATAATTTTTACCATGTTTATGGTATTTTTTTGTATTATCAGTCCTATATTGCAACTTTTTAATCTTCAAATGTCGCTGACAGGATTAGATATTGCATTTTTGATTCTTTCTTGCGTTTTTGTTGCTGCTGGTGGTTATGTTATAAATGATTATTTCGATACCAAAATAGATTCTATCAATCGTCCTAATGCTGTGCTTGTTACGAAAGATATAAACCGTTCAACAGCAGTAACTTGGCATATTGTTTTGTCGGTTATTGGTTGTTTGTTGGGCTTTTTGGTCTCGATTAGAATCGGCATTTGGAAAGTAGGTTTTATGTATCCGATTGTGGTTGGTTTGCTGTGGTATTATTCAGCGGTTTACAAAAAAATGTTTTTTGTAGGAAATTTTGTGGTTGCTGTTTTAACGGCTCTAATTGTCGTTTTACCAGCGGTTTACGAAATTCCCGGATTGTCAGCAAATACTTCCGAAGTGATTCAGTACGGAGCGTTAGACCCGTATTTAATTTTGTATCAGTCGTCTGTTTTGGCATTGTTTGCTTTTATGACAACTTTGATTCGTGAAATCATAAAAGATATGGAAGATTGCGAAGGCGATTCAAGTCAAGGAGCCTCAACAATGGCAATCGTATTGGGTGTTAAAAAGACAAAAATTGTTGTTGCTGTTTTGCTGGTTTTAACAATTTTGGGTCTTATTTTTTTGATGCTCAATTATTTACCCGAAGTATTGACGTATTTTTATATAAGTATTGCGGTTGTTTTGCCTTTGTGTTTTTGCCTTGTTAAACTATTAAAAGCAAAAACAAAAAATGATTTTCATTTTTGCAGTACGCTTATGAAACTGATAATGTTGTCAGGTATTTTATACCTATTTATAATGCGTTACAATTTCTTGAACTTTAAAAGTGAATTTTAAAAAAAATGCCATACAAAAGAGTTTTGACAATTCAAGATATTTCATGCGTAGGGCAATGCTCATTGACTGTTGCTTTACCAATTCTTTCGGCCTCTGGCAATGAAACTTGTATTTTACCGTCTGCTGTTTTAAGCACTCATACTGGAGGTTTCAAGGGGTGGACTTTTAGGGATTTAACCGACGATTTCTTAAAAATAAAAGAGCATTGGTTGAAAGAAAATATTGATTTTGACGCATTTTATACTGGTTATCTCGGTAGTGTTCATCAGATTGACTTGGTCTTGGACTTGTTTTCGAGTGGGTTAAAAAAAAAGGATTCTATTCTTGTGGTTGACCCTGCAATGGGTGATTACGGAAAATTATATTCTGGTTTTGATGCCGCGTACGTTGATAAAATGAAAAAACTTGTCTTCGGTGCGGATATTGTAATTCCGAATTTTACGGAAGTTTGTCTTTTAACAGGTAAGCAATATCAAGAAATTCATGACATTAACGATGTTAGAGAATGTGCTAAGGAGATAATTTCAAAAGGAGTAAAAACTGTTGTTATAACGGGCGTTAGTTGTGAAAAAGGTAGTATGGGGGTTTATGTCAACAATAATGAAAAAGATTTTTACTATCCTCATCAAGAATTGAATAGAAAATGTTCTGGGACGGGTGATATTTTTGCATCGGCTTTTGTTGGGGCTGTTTTAAGGGGAAAAGACGTTTTCAACGCCGCCCTTATTGCCGAAAATTTTACTTTCAATGTCATAAAATATACTCTTGAAAATCCTGCTCACTGGTACGGAGTGAAATTTGAGCCTATGTTAAAAGATTATATCGCAGAATTGGAGAAAGTCTAAGAATGAAAAATAATCTAATTTCTTATTAATAGTTTGTTTGTTTAGATAGAATTTTCTAATAACATTTGTATTTTTAGAAAAATACGCTAAAGTTAGAAATCTTCTTGGAGAATTATTCTGTTGTATCTACCTTTGCATTGTCAAAATAAAACAAAGATAGTATAAATTTAAAACAGAATAAGAAAATGAGTAAATTAAACAACTTACATGTAGAGACCCTCGCAATTCATGTGGGTCAAGAGAATCCAGATCCGACTTCAGATTCAAGAGCAGTGCCGATTTACCAGACAACTTCGTATGTGTTTAGAAATTCAAAACATGCGGCTGACCGTTTCGGATTAAGAGATGCAGGAAATATTTATGGTCGTTTAACCAATTCTACGCAAGGTGTTTTTGAAGAAAGAGTTGCGGCGTTAGAAGGTGGAGTTGCTGGTCTTGCCGTTGCTTCGGGTGCAGCCGCTATTACGTATGCGCTTCAGAATATTCTTCAGAACGGAGACCATTTGATTGCAGCCGACAATCTTTACGGCGGAACTTACAATCTTATTACGCATACGCTTTCTACTCAGGGAGTTGAATACACAATTGTTGACTTTTCGGATTTGAAGGCAGTTGAAAAAGCAATCAAACCAAATACAAAAGTTATCTACGGTGAAACTCTCGGCAATCCAAATTCTGACGTTTTGAATATTGAAGGCATTGCTGAAATTGCCCACAAACACAATTTGGTTTTTATTGTTGACAATACTTTTGCACCGATTTTGATTCAACCGTTGAAACATGGTGCTGACATTGTGGTTCATTCAGCAACCAAATTTATTGGCGGACATGGTTCTTCTTTAGGTGGCGTTATTGTTGACGGTGGCAAATTTGATTGGAAAGCCAATGCTGACAAATTCCCGACACTTGCAAAACCAGATCCATCGTATCATGGAGCCGTTTTTGCTGACGTTGCAGGTCCTGCGGCTTTTGTAACGAGAATACGTGCTGTTATTTTAAGAGATACGGGAGCAACGATAAGTCCTTTCAACGCATGGATTTTGTTGCAAGGTGTTGAATCATTGCCGCTTAGAATCGAGCGTCATACCGAAAATGCTCTTAAAGTGGTTAATTATCTAAAAAATCACCCGAAAGTAAAAGCAGTTCATCATCCTTCTCTTGAAACGCACAGAGATTACGAACTTTATAAGAAATATTTTCCTAAAGGAGGTGCGTCAATTTTCACTTTTGAAATCAAAGGTACTCAAGACGACGCATGGAAGTTTATTGACAACTTGAAAATCTTTTCGCTTTTGGCAAATGTAGCAGATGTTAAGAGTCTTGTTATCCATCCTTATACCACAACACATTCGCAATTGTCGGAGGAGGAACTTTCTCAACAACACATTACACCAACAACTATAAGACTTTCAATTGGTGTTGAACATATTGACGATATAATTGCTGATTTAGATCAGGCTTTTAACGCCATTTAGTTGTATTTTGATTTTTTTTTTAAACATAGTCCAAAGAGGGGATTGTCCTTTTGGGACTATGTTTGTTATTGGAGATAATAAAAAAAATGTACACTTTATTCTTTTACGAATTTTTCTCCGTCCCATTTAAAAACAACATCTTGGATGTATTCCAAATCGTCTTCGCCCCATTGTTCGCAGCCGTTGTCTTTTATGCTGACATTTAGTTTGACTTCATCGGTAAGTGTGTAACTAAGATACATCTCTGGACTTTCTTTGTATTGATTTTCAATTTCTTGAGCCTTTGTCATGTTGTTTTTGCATTTATCTTGGTCAAGAAACTCTTTGGTTTCAGGAACGGGGAGAATATTGTTTTTGGAGGTGATTTTGCCGTTTTTGTAAATGTAGGTAACATAATTGCCTTCAGATGTGGATTCGCTTCCAGTGGTATGAGCCCAAAGCACCATGTATCCGCCATCGTTCATTGGCAATGCATAGTAGGTGTTGCTGACATAACAAAATAGGATATGGATGTCGTATTCATTGTCTGCGCGATAGAACGGCTTATCAGGTTTTGCGGGAAGTGTTTTTGTGAACTCAGTTAATGCGTCGTATGACACAAACCTTTCGCCGTCCCATTTGAATGTTGGCAAGTCGTAATCATAGCGGATTACATCAGCGAAACTTTCTTTCCAACCTTCACATTCAGCAAAGGGAGAATGAAAACCTGCTCTAACAATTGGTTCGTCTTGTGAGAAAACGTAGTAAACAAAATTGTAAGGATTTTTGTTGACAAGTTCTGTTAGACCTTTTGCATCGGCGGTTTGGTTGCTTTCGATGTTTTTGTCGATTAGGTAACTTTTATCGGGAATTGGAAGAACTTTGTGAATTGAATGAAGTTCGTTGTTTTTGTAGAGAAAAGTTCCGCACCAATGATTGGCTTGAAAGTCATTGTTCAAGGTTGCTTGTTGATAGATAGTTAGATAACCACCAGACTTAATCGGAAACGCAAAGCAAAATTCATTTGCGACTGCATAACCGTCCACAATATCTTCGCTTTCGTCTTGAAAGTAAACCTGCTTGTTTGGCGATTTAGGAAGTTTTTCAACGAATTTGAAAAATGCTTCGGGGAGTCCTGCTAATTCGTCCTCGTCGTCGTCTTCTTCTAAGACTTCTTTTTGTTGAGGTTCTGTGGCTACAACTTTTTGTGTTGTGTCCTCATTCTGTGTTGTTTGTTTTTGTTGTTGACCACCGCCACATGATGCTAATAGTGCAATGGCGGGGAGAATTAAAAATTTTTTTTTCATAATTTGTTGTATTATTATTAATGTATTTGCAAAATTAGTAATATATATTGAAATACAACAAATAATTTCATATTTTGCAAAAAATTGGGTAATTTCGTCGTCTGTTTGTCAACGACATATTACATGGAACACTTTTTTGATATTAACGAACTAAACCTTATCAACAAAATTTTTCAACTTGGCTTACCCGCATTGCCTACAACGAATCAATCAACCTTCTAAAACTCAATAAAATATATTATGTCAACATCGACGACACGCCAACCTCTTGCTGCGACATTTCCGATGACGAACTCTCCACCAACAACGAAGAACGCATACAGCGGTTAGAAAAAGCCATTGACCTTCTTCCGCCCGACGACCGTATGCTTCTCCACCTTTTTTATTACGAAAACAAACCGATGAAAGAAATTAGCTTTATCATGAACGCCGAGCCTCGCACCCTCACCGTCAGACTGCACAGAATAAGAAAACGGCTGCTGGAGATGATAATTTAAAACAAATCTTCAATGTTTGCCCTAAAAAATACATCGAATGGAATACCGTCCGTGCCTACGATAAAAGCATTTTTTGGGTGGAACTTGTCGCCAAAAACTTTAAGACCACTGTTCATACCGCGACGTCCGCTCTTAACCTCGATGGCAATGCTCTCGTCTTGTTTTTGAATGATGAAATCCACCTCGTCGTTGCGCTCACGCCAATAATAAACATTGTAGCCGCCCTCCACAGCACCACCCAAAAGGTACGCTCCGACTGCCGACTCCACCCAACGTCCCCAAACCTTCGGGTCGATTCTGTCGTTATTGAATCCTTTGCCCTTGTATGCGGTAAGGAGCGCGTTGTTATACACTTGATATTTAGGAACCGACTGATATTTACGCGCCTCATCGTTGGCATATTTTTGCAAACCGGCGAGCATATTGCATTGGTCGAGGATTTCAAGGTAACTCGACAATGTTGTAACATTGCCAGCATCCAATAGTTGCCCAAGCATCTTATTGAGCGACAACAATTCAGCCGAATACGCACAGCCTAACTCAAAAAGTTGTTTCATCAGAGCCGGCTTGTAAATATTGGAAGTCATAATGACGTCCTTTTCGATTGCGGGTGCAACAAGAGAATCCTTTACGTATCTGCACCAGCGTTTTTCATCGTGAATGTAACGCGCCGTCCCCGGATAGCCGCCGAAATAAATCCATTGGTCTAATGTCCAACCGAAGGCCTCTTGCATTTCAGCAAAAGTCCAATGTCCAAGCCGTATCATCTCAAAACGTCCCGCCAGCGATTCTGTCAATCCCTTTCGTAGCATAAGCCTCGACGAACCCAAAAGCAAAACTTTCAACGGCAAGCCCGCTGAAGTGTCAGAATCCCATTCACGCTTGACGGCTTCGCTCCAATTGCGTATTTTCTGAATTTCGTCAATTACAAGTATCGCTTCTTTTGCGTTTTGAATCTTCATTAGCGACCTTGCACTTGCCCAAGTACGACGAATCCAATCGGTGTCGGTTTCATCAACATTGTCGGCACGGTAAAAGAAATGTGGAAAAGAAATCTCTTTCAGTATTTGTTCCACAATAGTTGTTTTCCCAACTTGCCTTGGTCCCGACAATACTTGAATTACCCCACGAGGCTCATTCACTCGGTCTAATATCTCTTTAAATTGCTGTCTTTTAAATGCTTCCATTCTCAAATCTTCGTTACAAAATTCTCAAATCTTGCTTACAAAATTCTCAAATCTTGCTTACAAAATTCTCAAATCTTCGCTACAAAATTCTCAAATCTTCGCTACAAAATTCTCAAATCTTCGCTACAAAATTCTCAAATCTTGGTTACAAAATTCTCAAATCTCTGTTGCAAAATTATCAAATTATCATTGTGTAACAAAAAAAAATCAAAAATATTTTCCCAAAACCTATAATATTTTTGAAACTCTGTTGTCTAATAGGCAAAGAAACGAAATTACTATGGAAAAAGATTTCAACGACAACGACATCCGCGAGGCTTTGCGCCGCAAGGATCAGAAATGGCAACCGACCGAAGTCCCCGACGACTTTTTGGAAAATGTTTTGGGCAAAATCGAACAAGACGAAAAGCCCAAAAACGTGAAACTGTGGCGTTACGTGGCTGTTGCGGCAGGCATTGCATTGCTCATTGGCATTGGAGCGGCGTTGTTTTTCAATAACGGCGACAATGAAATAAAATACAGATATAGCGGATTATAACGCTATAATCCGCTAATCCAAAAAAAAATGCAGATATAGCGGATTATAATTTGGTAAATATTTGTAATTTTGCGCAAAAGAAACAAATACAAAATACAAATGAAAACAAAACTTTCCATCACGCTCCTCGCCCTTGCAACATTGGCATCGTGCGGCGGAGGCTCTCAACAAAATCAGACCGCAACGACGGAAACATCGACTCAACAATCCGCAACGACGGACAATCAACAGACCGCCGCGCCAAAGTCAAAAAAGACAGAGCAATTCTTGACACAGGATTTGAGGATGCACAACTTTTTTGGCAAGGTGAAGACGTTCAAGACTGTGATTACCGACTGCGATGCAAACCAAAAGCCTATCTCCGAAGAACCGTATGACGCATATTTCACATTGGAATACGATGCCGACGGACACTTCAAGGGCAACGTTACCGACATGGCTCTCGACGTAAGCGGTGTAAAGAAACGCGACGGCGACAAAATCCTCGAAGCGTCATCGCCAATAGAGGACTTCCCCGGCGAGGAAATTTCTGGCGTTTGGACATACAACGCTGACAACCTTGTACAAAAATTCGTTGCCAAAGGCATTGAAAGTCAGGCAGAATATGAGTATTCGTACAACGACGACTGCGAACTCACCCAAACCCTCGAACACTCCTCAGCCGAAGGTCAACGCTACAAGGTAAAGACCACTTACCAAATCCTCAAACGCGACGCACAAGACAACTGGACAGAGCGTTTTGCCACCATCGAGGAAGAAATCGCCGATTGGGACCCCGCCAAACAAGATTTCGGCGCATACCAAAAACAAGAAAACCGCTACGAACTCCAACAGCGAACAATCACGTATTATTAACGGCAAGATAATTTGTTTTGAATTAATTTTGTAATCAAAAATAAAAAAGGTGTGTTCAAAGTCTTTTTTTGGACACACCTTGTTTATGATTATTTAATTTCTAAGATTCGGTTTCTATCTGGTAAATCGGGTGCGGCTTGAAGCGGTTCTAACCATAAATTACCATTGTTGTTGAAGATAATTCCTGCAAGAGAACCCTCTTTTGCAGTTTTGACGTTGGAATCGTCATAATACCTTAGAATCGAAACATGATAACGACCAGTAACATTTGTTGCGTTGCAGCGTGCATGAAATTCGCCAAAATCTCCCTTTGAAATCACTTCAGCATTGTCTTTGCCTGTGTTGTTTTCGATTATGAAATTAAAAAATTGTTCTTTTCCATTTTTAGAATATACGAAATGATGCTCGCCAAGAAACGGATTTACGTAAGGTTTCAAAGCCTTGCATTTGTCTGGACTATATTCTACTATGTTCAAAAATGCTTCTGAAAACTTTTCAGCGGCTTTGTCAAAACCATCTGGAGAATGTCCGCCATTGAACTCTATATAGAGTTGTTCGCCTGTTGAAAACGTTGCGCTGATATAAAATTCAACAATTGGCGGCAGTCCGTTTACATAAACACTCCATTTATTGAAATCAAGTAAACCGCTTTCTTTCAATGCTTTGCTAAGTGTTTGGATATTTTTTGAAGTGTTTTCGATGTTGAATTGAAATTTTTCGTATTCGCCCTCTGGAGATATGCTTCCTTTCAATGACAAAGAATCTAATTGCATATCGTATTTTATAAACGATTGTGTTGACTCTCTGTTATAATAAGTACAATACAATTTTACAACTTCGCCTTTGATGTCTGTTAGCGGTTGAGTTTTTGTATTTTTACTTCTGTAGCCTCCGCATATTTCGTTTTCATTTCGCATATCAGAATTTATGTTTTGAGCGTTGCTGATTATCGAGAAAACAATCAGCAACAAGATTATTGATATTTTCATAAATTTAGTCAGTTAAAAATTGCAATGTTTCAAAACTGCAAATTGACTTGTCTTTTGTTGCTGATTTTATTATGAAAAATAAGGCATGTTTGCCGCTAAAATCTTTTAAATCAGAAACATCAACAGTCATTTGTGTGCTTGTTTGCGACATAGAATTTTTTATCTGTAATTCTCCGACTTTTTTTCCGCCTTGACTTTCCCAAGGTCTGTCAACAAAAACTTCTATTTCGCCGTCAATTCCTTGAGGGATAAGTTCTAAGATAAGTTTTATGTTTTTTTTGCCGTTAAAAGACGAAAAATTGAAATATTTGTATCCGAGTATTGAACCGTCGGTATTGTGGACAACTGGATTTATATTGTTTTTGACAGCGTATGGCTCTTGAAAATTCGTGTTCGTTCCGTATGCGGCTTCAACGTAAGGACCATAAAAAACGTTGTTTGGCCATTCATGAACGGCGGGTTTACTTCCTGTGTACCAACATGCTATACCAGCAGGATGAAGTTCCAATGGGTCAAGACCGTTTATAGAAAAACCTTCCGAATTGTATTCTCCTTCCGAAATCATTACTTTTCCGCCTTTGCCTTCTTCAACGTTGACGGTAATTGGTGCAACCATAGCCTGTCGTGAAAATTCGTTAAGACCGTTTTGACGATGATAAAATACATACCATTGATTGTTGATTTCGCAAATGCTGCCGTGAGTGTTTCCGCTTGGATTTCCTGTTGCGATAGGTTTCCCTTCTAAAGAGGTTTCACGTCCGCGACCATCAATTATAGTACCGCCAAAAGTGTAAGGACCGAGTGGAAAATCGCTGTACGCGTATGCCAAAGTGTAGTTTGTTTCTGGCATTGAAAAATCTCCGTCCTTAGTCCAACGGCTGTAAATAAAAACGTACTTGTCTTTTATTTTTCTGATTGATGAGGCTTCAAAAAATCTGAAAACACCATCTTGTTTCCAACCTGAAACCATATCTTCTACGATTTTTGTTCCCGGTTTTACGGTAGCCATTGTTTCGGGATCGAGTTCTGCCGCCATTGAATTTCCAAAGCCCCAATAGCCGTAAACTTTGCCGTCATCGTCCACAAAAACAGCGGGGTCAAATCTCAAAACGCCGACAGTAGAATCTGGGTTTTCTTTTGACCAGTTGCAAACTTCAAAAGGTCCGTCAGGTCGTTTGCTTTTTGCAACCATGCCTTGTCGTCCGCCCTCTTGATTGTTAGGATAGAGATAGTAAGTTTTTTCTCCGTTTGAATCTATTTTGAGTGCTACGTCGGGTGCAAAAAGAACGTTTCCTTGTTCGTAAGGCTCGCCTAAAGCGTTTTTGGTAACGCTGAAGATTTCTCCATCATAACGCCATTTTGTAAGGCTATCAACGGAGGCTGACCATACAACGAGTTCTCTTCCACAGTAGTCTGTTATGCGGCTGTCATGGCTTCCGTAAATGTAGACTCGTTTTTTCCCGGGATTGTCGGGGTCGTCAAAAACGTATGGTTCTCCGTCTGGAATATGTTCCCAAAGCGGAAGATACGGATTTCCAATCGTTGTGAAAACGGTTTGTTTTTTTACATTCTGAGTGTTTGTTTCATTAGTACAGGACGAGTAGAGTCCAACGCCGCAGAGTGTAACGGCTGAAAGTAAAGCATAGTGTAATTTGTTCATAGAAAGTAACTTTATTATACAAAAAAAGCCGTTGCGATTTTTTTTTCGTACGGCTTTTTCTGTGTATTGTTTAACAATTTATTGCATATTCAATAATGCGGAGAATGAGGGATTCGAACCCCCGGTAAGGTTGCCCCTACACCGCATTTCGAGTGCGGCTCATTCGACCACTCTGACAACTCTCCTTGCTTTTTCTAAAACGTTGCAAATTTAGATATAATTTTTTTAATAAAGAAATTTTTTTTCAAAAAAAACTGAAATATTTTGTATTTTTGCAACAGTTTTTTATGTAATTTATTATAATTATGACACTTGACGATAAAGAATTAAAAGAATTTTTGGAAGAGAAATATTGTCAGTACAATACGCCTAAATTTATTGAAAGCGACCCCATTCAGATTCCGCATCTTTTTTCTTTGAGAGAAGATATTGAAATTTCCGCTTTCCTTGTCTCTTTAATTGCTTGGGGACGACGAGAAATGATTATCAAGAATGCAAAAAAAATGATTGAAATTTGTGGTGAATCACCATACGATTTTGTTATGAATTTTTCAATTGACAAAATAGATAAAATTCCACAATTTGTTCATAGAACTTTTCAACATGCTGATTTTATGTACACTTTGGCTTCTTTAAAAAATATTTATGAAAATTACGGTGGACTTAAAAATGTTTTTGAAACAGGTTTCAAAGAAACTAAAAGTGTAAAAGGTGCTTTAATAAAATTTAGAGAAATATTTTTCAAAGCAAACTTCCCTTTACGAACTCAAAAACATATTGCTGATGTTGCAAAAGGCTCTGCTGGTAAGCGTCTGAATATGTTTCTTATGTGGCTTTCTCGAAAGGACAAAGCGGGTGTCCATTTTGGTCTTTGGGACATTCCTACTTCTGAATTAATGTTACCTTTGGATACTCATACTGCTAACACTGGGCGTAAACTTGGTTTTATAACTCGAAAGCAAAACGATTGGAAAACGGTAGAGGAGATTACTTCTAATTTGCGTCGTTTTGACCCGTTGGACCCTGTAAAATATGATTTTGCGCTTTTTGGTTTAGGAATTTTTGAAAAGTTTTAAAGAATGTCAAACGGTTATTTTCGGTTTCAACAATTTGAGATTAAGCAAGATAAAACTGCAATGAAAGTTTCTACCGACGGTATCTTGTTAGGAAGTCTTTGTGATTTTTCTTTGTCCACAAATATTTTTGACATTGGCACCGGGACTGGTTTAATTGCTTTGATGTCGGCTCAGAGGTCAAAAGCGAAAATTTCCGCTGTTGAAATAGATAAGGACGCTTTTTTGCAAGCACAAGAAAATGTTTTAAATTCAAAATTTGCTTTGAGAATCAAGGTTTTTAACGATGATTTCTTGAACTTTTATAACTATTGTAACGAAAAATTTGATTATATAGTTTCAAATCCGCCATTTTTTGAAAATTCTTATAAATCAAATGATTATAAACGAAATTTTGCGCGTCATACCGATAGTTTGCCTTTTGAAAAGATGATTTTAGGCGTTAAAAAACTTCTGTCGGAAGACGGTTTTTTTTCGGTTATAATTCCAAACAAATGCAGTTTGGATTTTATTAAAATTTGTGCTTTAAACGGTATTCATTTAACACGTAAAACAAAAATTTTTTCAAAACAAAATTCTGTAGAATTAAGACATGTCTTAACGTTTTCAAAACAAATCCTTCCTTTCAATAAAAATGAAATAATAATTTATAATGAAAATGGCTTGTATACAGAATGTTATAAAAACTTAACGAAAGATTTTTATTTTAAATTTTAAAATTCAGCGGCTAAAGATATCGTTAAAATATTTTTTTTGTTGAAAAAATAGCCGCCAATTTCAAAAACGGGTCTTAACGGAATTAGTTTGCCGCTTTCAAAAGCGATTTTTGGACTTAAAACGAAACATCTCTCTTTCAGCATATAACCTGTTGACAACCATAATGCTGGCGTTAAAATTTTTTTGCCAAACGGTCTTAATCTTAAATCTCCCAAAAAAGAGCATTTAAATTTTTTTTCTTCCATCATAAAGGTTGTTGACGAACCAAAAGATAAATGATTTTCAAGGTTGTAAATATAACTGAAATTGCTGAAAATCAATTTGTTGAAACCATATCCTAAGGACATTTTACCTGTAAACCAACCGTCATCGCATTGAGAAAATGCGGTTTGAAATTTTAAAACAATTGCAAACAAAAATAATATTTTTTTTATCATTTTTAAGTATGTAATATTTTGAGACAAAGTTAACAAAAAATATTTTCTCTTTTTTTGATAATTGTCAAATCAAACAAAATAGAGAGAAAAAGAATATGCCGTTAAATATTCCTGATAAACTTCCGGCAATAGAGTTGCTGAAAAAAGAAAATATTTTTGTAATCGATCATTCCAAGGCTAAAAGTCAAGATATTAGACCGTTGAAAATAGCGATATTGAATCTTATGCCTATTAAAATCACTACGGAAACCGATTTGATAAGGCTTTTATCTAATTCGCCTTTGCAAATTGAAATTGATTTTATAAAAACTAAGAGTCATACTTCAAAAAATACTCCGATAGAGCATTTGATGCAGTTTTATATTGATTTCGATGATATTCAAAATCACAAATACGATGGTCTGATAATCACTGGTGCTCCTGTGGAACAGATTGAATATGAGGATGTTAATTATTGGAGCGAACTTTGTGAAATTTTTGATTGGGCAAAAGAAAACGTTACGGCTCGAATGTTTATTTGTTGGGGTGCATGTGCTGCTCTTTACTATTATCACAATGTGCCAAAACATTCAACAGAAAAAAAAGTTTTTGGCGTTTTTGAGCATAAAGTTTTAGAGCCGTTAAATCCAATTTTTAGAGGTTTTGACGACATTTTTTATGTTCCACATTCTCGACATACAGAGGTTTGGCGTCAGGAAATTGACAAAGTTTCTGCATTGAAAGTGCTTGCAGAAAGTAAAGATGCGGGTGTTTATATGGTGATGTCAAAAGATGGCAGGGATTTGTTTTTAACAGGTCATGCCGAATACAATCCTTTGACTCTTGATACTGAATATAAAAGAGACTTGTCAAAGGGGCTAAAAATTGACATTCCCGTAAATTATTATCCTTACAACGATCCTGATTTTAAGCCGGTTGTCCGTTGGCGAAGTACTGCTAACTTAATGTTCAACAATTGGTTAAATTATTTTGTATATCAGGCAACTCCTTATAATATTGAGGATATTAAATAAAAAAATTATCATGGAAAAACAACTTTATGCTGTAACAGGTAATCCTGTGCTACATTCTTTAAGCCCCGTGCTTATGAATTATGCCGCTAAAAATCAGGGACTTAACTTTCGATATTTGCGTCTTACGGCTTTGTCCGCCGAGGAAGCATTGAGAAGTTTTAAGCAACTTAATTTAAAGGGGCTTAACGTAACAGCACCTTTCAAACAGGATGTTATAAAATATCTTGATTTTTTGACACCTAATGCTCAAAAAGCCAGTGCTGTAAATTGTATATATTATTCTTCTGACAAAAAACTTTGCGGCGACAACACTGATATTACTGGCGTTGAATTGTCATTGAAACAATATCCTGAATATCTAAAACAGGGTAAACTTCTTGTTATTGGCTCTGGTGGTGCAGTGCCGGCGGTTGTGATTGCTGGTCAAAATTTGGGTCTTGAAGTTACAATTGCTGCTCGAAATCAAGAAAAACTTTCAGTTTTGAAAGAAAAATTTAATGTTATCTGCACCGATTTAAATGGTATTGAAAATTGGGTAAATAATTATGAAATTATTGTTCAAGCCTTGCCTTCGGGAGTAAAAGTTTTTGAGCCGAGTGTTTTGAACAAAAACCATGTTGTATTGGATGCAAATTATAAGGATTCAATTTTTGAAGAGAGTTCAAAAAAAATTGGTTTTAAATTTTTGAGCGGAAAAAATTGGCTTGTAAATCAAGCGGTTCCGGCTTTTGAAAATTTTACCTCTCAAAGCACTTCCGATAAAATTATGTATAAGGCGTTGGACGAAAAACCGTTTGTTTTTTCTCAGCGTATTGCGTTGTCGGGATTTATGGGTGTCGGCAAAACGACTTCTGGCAGACAGTTAGCGGCTCTTACGGGTTATAAGTTTATTGATTCTGACGACGAAATCGAAAAAGAGACTGGCAAAAAAAATTCGCAAATTTTTGCAGAAAAAGGCGAAGAATATTTTCGTCAACTTGAAACTGAATTTTTGAAAACATTGTCAAAAGAGACCAAAATTATACTTTCTTGTGGAGGTGGTACAGTAAAAACTGAAGAAAACCGCAAAATACTTGGCGAAAATTTTCTTAATCTTTGGCTTTATGCACCAGTAGAGTATTGTCTTGACGGTCTTGATGTTAGTAACCGTCCGCTTTTGCAGTGCGATAATCCTCTTGAAAAAGCCCGTGAAATGTTTTTAGGACGTGTTTCTAATTATGCTGATGCCGCATTTGCAATTGTGAATGTTGAAAATCTAAATAGAAATCAAATAGCAGAAAAAATTTATGGACAAATTAGTAAAACCTTCAAAATATAACGCTGAATTAATAATTCCATCGTCAAAAAGTTATATGCAGAGAGCGGTTGCACTTGCAATCCTTTCAAGTGGTACAACGGTGCTTGAAAATCCTGATTTAAGTGAGGATTCTTCTTCAGCCCTAAAAATTGCAGAAGATTTGGGCTGCAAAGTTGAAAGAAAGCCGTCAACAATAGAGATTACTCCTTGTGGAGAAATCAAAACTTCCGAAATTAGTGTTGGAGAGGCAGGGTTGGGGTTGTTTGTTCGCTTTTTGGAAAAGATTTAACTATTTCAGGCAGCGGTTCTTTGCTCAATAGACCTATGACAATGTTAGAGCAACCGATGAAAGAATTAGGTGTAAAAGTATCTCTTACGAATGGTTATGTCCCGCTAAAAATTAGTGGAAAATTAAAAGGTGGACATATTAAAATTAATGGTAGTGAATCTTCTCAATTTCTAACGGGGCTTCTTATAGCCTTGCCTAAAGCCGAAAATGATTCTGTCATAGAGGTGGAAAATTTGAAAAGCATCCCATACATCAAGATGACGGCTGATATAATTGAGAGGTTCTCTGCAAATGTCGAAATCATTGATTATAAGGTTTTTAAAATCAAGGGAAATCAAAATTATAAAGCGTGTCATTATCAGGTTGAAGGCGATTGGAGTAGTGCGGCGGCACATCTCGTGGCGGCTTCTGTTGCCGGAAAAGCGGTTGTTAAGGGGCTTAATTCGTTGTCGCTTCAGGCAGATAGAGTAATTCTTGAAGTTTTGAATATGGTTGGGGCAAATGTCAGTGTTTTAGACAACGAAATTGTTGTTGAAAAAAATAATTTACATTCTTTTGTTTTTGACGCTACAAATTCTCCTGACTTGTTTCCAGTGTTGGCATCTTTGGCATCAAATTGTGAAGGAATAAGTATTATAAAAGGTGTTAACAGATTGGCACACAAGGAGTCAGATAGGGCATTGTCGATAAAAGAGGAGTTTCAGAAATTGGGTATTAATGTTGAATTGGACGGCGATTTTATGAAAATTCAAGGCGGAAAAATTCAAGGCGGAAAAATTGTTTCTTCAAGAAATGACCACAGAATGGCTTTTGCTTTGGCTGTTGCTGCTCTAAATGCAAATAAGGAAATACAAATAACTGATGCTCAGTCGGTTAAAAAATCGTATCCAAAGTTTTGGGAAGATTTTTCTAATTCGGTTAACTAATTCAAAAAAAATATGTAATTTTGTCTTGTTTTCTTTTATTTTTTTTTAACAAGGAAAAATGAACCCACTTATTTATTCTAACAGGAAATTTATAATAGGTACGATTTTTTGTGTTATAGCCTTGATTTATGTCATTAAATTGTTTACAATTCAGGGCTGAAAGCAATGTTTTTCGTAAGGTTATTGACTATCCAGCAAGGGGGCTTGTATTCGATAGAAATGGTAAATTGTTAGTTTCAAATGAGAGTACCTACGATGTACTTGTTACGCCTAATAGGGTAGAAGAGTTTGACACGTTGGATTTGTGCAATATTCTTGGCATTACGATTGAAACTTTTAGAACTGAATATAAAAAAGCCGTTAAGTATGCCCGTTATAAAGAAAGCGTAATTTTCAAGCAACTTACTAAGCGACGGTATTCTAATCTTCAGGAGAAAATGTATAAGTTTCCGGGTTTTAATGTTCAGAAACGTACGGCTCGACATTATGAATATCCGTATGCAGCGCATGTTTTAGGTTATATTCGTGAGGCTGATACTGCTCTGATTGCTCGCGAACCTTATTACAAACCCGGTGATTATGTTGGGGTCTCTGGTATTGAAAAGTCATACGAGAAACAACTTCGTGGTGTAAAAGGTCTGAAAATTTATGTCGTTGACGTAAAAAACAGAATACAAGGCAAATATAAAGATGGCAAATTTGATTCAACTGCTGTTGTTGGTGAAAATGTTACTTCAACCCTTGATATTGATCTTCAGGTTTATGGCGAAAAATTAATGCAAAATAAGGTTGGGGCAATAGTTGCGATAGAACCTTCCTCTGGTGAAATCTTGGCTTTGGTTTCAACACCGGGTTACGATCCTAATTTGCTGATTGGTAGTGATATGACTGCTAATTATATGAAGTTGGTAAGAGATCGTTTTCGACCGATGTACAATCGTGCAATTATGGGGTGTTATCCTCCGGGCTCTACTTTTAAGACTATAAATGCGCTAATTGGTCTTCAGGAGGGTGTCATTAAAACTAATACTTCTTTTCCTTGCAACGGAGGTTTTAGTATCGGAAGGCATGTCGTAAAATGTCATCATGGCGGTTCGCTTGACCTTGTTTCGGCAATTCAGCACTCTTGTAATGCGTATTTTTGTCATGAGTTTAACAAAATTATTGACGATAAAAAATATAAACGTGCTGATACTGCTTATTCTAATTGGCGCAGAAGGGTTCAGTCCTTCGGTTTGGGAAAAAAACTTGGTTCTGACCTTTCTCAAGAGGTAAACGGAATTATTTATTCAAAAGATTATTTCAATAGGTTTTATGGTGAGGGGCATTGGAGTGCGTTTACTATAATATCATTGTCGATTGGACAGGGCGAACTTAGTTTTTCTCCTTTGCAGATTTGTAATGCTTGTGCTACGATTGCAAACCGTGGACACTATTTTATTCCGCATATTGTCAAGACCATAGGAAAAGACCAAAAGGTTGACGAACGATTTTATCAACCGCAAGAAACTGGAATTGAAGACGAATATTTTGAAACAGTAATCCAAGGTATGTATCAGGTTTGTGAAATGGGTACAGGACGCTCTGCAAGAGTTCCCGGTGTAAAAGTCTGTGGAAAGACAGGAACGGCTCAAAACCCGCACGGAAAAGACCACTCAATTTTCGAGGCTTTTGCACCTATGGAAAATCCTAAAATTGCGATTGCCGTTTATGTTGAAAACGGTGGTTTCGGTGCTACATACGCCGCCCCGATTGCTGGTTTGATGATTGAAAAATATCTTAACGATACTATTACACGAAAAGATGTTGAACAAAGAATGTTCAACGCAAATCTTATGGATCTTAACGCACAGATGAAAAACTAAAAAAAAATTAAGACAAAATGAGCAAACTGAGAGGAACAAACGTATTTTATTCGTTGGACTGGCCTGTATTGATACTTTATTCTATACTTGTTTTTATGGGTTGGCTCAATATTTACGCTGCTGTTTACGATGATAAATATAGCAGTATATTTGATTTAGGTGCTCGTTACGGCAAACAACTTGTTTGGATAGGCATCGCTTACGTTATTATTGTGTTGGTAATGGCTTCTAATTATCGTATTTATTCTGTTTTGTCATATTTTATTTATGGCGGTATAATATTGATGTTAGCAATGGTGCTTGTTGTGGGAAAGGAAAGTCATGGTGCAAAGTCGTGGTTTGAGATTGGAAGTGCTTTTAAAATTCAACCCTCGGAGTTTGCTAAATTTGCAACGGCTCTTGCTCTGTCGAAGTTTATGTCAGCATTTGATTATGATATGACCAAATTGAAAAATCTTTTGATTTCTGTCGGGATAATTATTTTGCCTGCAGGACTTATTCTGTTGCAGCCTGACATGGGGTCTGTTTTGGTTTATTTCAGTATGATTTTTGTATTTTATAGGGAAGGTCTTTCGGGGATTTTTCTCTGGCTTGTAGTTTTGGGGATAGGTATTTTTGTTACGACGCTTCAATATCAGTTGATTGTGGTTATAGCCGCGCTGGTGGTTGTGGCTTTTATTTGGTATTTGGTGATGGGCAAAAATATGGTAAATGCTCTTATTGGATTAGGCTCTATTGTGGGACTATCGGCTCTATTGTGGGTTGTAAACCATTTTTTTCTAAATGATAAGTTTGAACTTTATATCTTGATAGTTGCTTCTTGTGTAATCTTGATGCCGTGTGTGGTGATATATAGTTACATAAAAAAAGAGTGGATAGCCTCTTTTATAATGCTTGGACTTATTGCGTTGTTCGCTGTTGTGTTTTCGGTTGACTTTGTGTTCAATAATGTTATGACAGCACATCAACAGACACTTATAAACGTGTTTTTGGGTCTTGAAAACGATCCACAAGGTACTGAATATAACGTTGTTCAGAGTAAGATTGCTATTGGTTCGGGTGGATTTGCTGGCAAAGGTTATTTGCAAGGAACACAAACTAAATTTAATTTTGTGCCAGAACAAGCAACTGACTTTATTTTCTGGCTTTGTGGGCTCTGTTGTGGTAATTGGATTGTTTGTGGCTCTGATTCTTAGGATTATTTTTTTGGCTGAAAAACAACGCTCGGCATTTGCCAGAATTTATGGTTATTGTGTTGCAAGTATTTTGTTTTTTCATATTGCGATTAATTTGGGCATGACAATTGGTTTGGTGCCTGTGATTGGTATTCCTTTGCCGTTTTTTTCATACGGAGGTAGTTCGTTGTGGTCGTTTACAATTTTGCTTTTTATTTTTGTTAGGCTTGACGCTTCAAGAGACGAACTTCTGTAACGAAAAAAAATTTTTTATGTTGAGATTTTGGAGTATTGTTGTAATTTGTTTTGTTGTGCCTTTACGCATTGTTGCTCAGGATGTTGAAGCAATAATGAGTGAAATTATTGAAGAGGTTTCTAATTCTGACGATGAAAACTTTTCCGAGTCTTTTGCCTTAGAAATGTTAGAAGACTTGTTACAAAATCCCATTAATCTCAACACTTGCAGTTTTGAGGATTTGAAAAATATACCTTTTCTATCTGATTATCAGATAAATGCAATTTTGGAATACAGAATAGAAAATTTTAGGTTTTATTCTTTGGGCGAACTTAAAGGCATTGAAGCACTGTCTCAAAAAGAATTGAAATATTTAAAATATGTTTTAACAATTTCGGATTTGTCGTCTAAAGAAAAACAAAATGTCAAGAAAAAAAATTATGTATCGCAGACATTTTCAACAACTTTCAAAACTGTCTTTGAAATTCCTAAAGGCTACAAAAAAGATTCGTTAGGAAATTCTGCTTTTTTGGGTAGTCCGCAATATTTGTCTGTCAGATACCGTTGCAAAATTTCTGACAAATTGTCATTCGGTTTCGCTTCAGAAAAAGATCCTGGCGAGGCTTTTGAAATCAAAAACAAAAAATACGGTTTCGATTTTAATTCAGGATATATAAAAATTGCAAATTGTGGCTTTTTGGAAAAATTGATTATCGGAGATTTTGCCGTAAAGGTTTCTGAAGGGTTGTTGTATTCAAATGGTTATTTCGGCGGGAAATTCTTGACAGGTTCGTTTTTGGGTGCTTCAAATGTTTTAAAGGAGTATACTTCGCTAAATGAGGTTAATTTTTTTAGAGGCACCGCCGCTTTGATAAGATTCAAAAGATTTTTTTTGACTACTTTTTTTAGTCGTAATTATTTGGATGCTAAAGTTTTAGATGATTCGTTTTCGGCTTTTAAATTAGACGGTTACCACAGAACCGAAAGCGAAAAGCAAAAAGAAAACACCGTTTTAAGAAATCTTGTTGGAATGGTTATGACGTATAATTACAAAAAAACAAGAATTTCAGCCGCTTATCAATTCTATAATTTCAACAAAGAATTTTGCCCCGAAGATAACCTTTCAAATGTAAATTATTATCGACACAAGAAAAATTCGTTTTTGTCTTTAAGTTATGAATATGCTTCTAAACTATGTGGATTCAAAACAGAAGTGTCCGTTGATAAAAACTTTAATCATGCGGTGCTTGGAATGTTGCTTTTCAAGCCTGTTAATTTCCTTAATTTCAGTTTTTTGTATCGAAATTATTCAAAAAAATATCTCTGTTTTACGGCAAATTCTTTTGCTGAAAATTCCAAAGTTTCCAACGAAGACGGTTTGTTTTTTTCGTCATCTTTTTCGCCTTTTAAGTTTCTTACTATTGACCTTTGGGCTGATGTTTTTAGGTTTTTGTGGTTGAAACCAAATCTCTTGAAACCTTCTTCTGGTTATGAATTGTTTTGTAGAGCGTTGATTGAACCGATACGAAAATTCAGCATCGAATTGCGTTATCGACAAAAAATAAAGGACGAAGAACAGAAAAGTAAAACTGAACTTTTTAGATTAGTATTTAAGTATTTGATTTCCAACAAATTATCTTTTGCTAATTTTGTACAATTAAACACGAATTCATATTCTCAAACCTTTGAGTCTGGACACCTTATTTATTCTGACATTGGTTTCAAAGGCTTAAAAGAAACTTTTTCCGTAGACTTGCGTTATGCCTTGTTTTCGTCGCCTTACATAACCAGACTTTATGCTTACGAAAGTGATGTTTCTTATTCGTTTTCTTTTCCGTCATACTATTATAAAGGTGTCAGATATTATTTGTTTTTTGGGTATAAATTTTCAAAACTATTTTCTGTGCAGTTAAAATTATCCCGTACAAGATATTTGGACAGAAATTCTTATTCTTCGGGCGTTAATTTTGTGTCAAAACCCTCAAAAACGGAACTTCATTTTTTGTTAAAATTGAAGTTCTAATAAATTTCTTCGTCCTCTACAACAATATTTAAAATACCTTCAGTTTTGGAAAGTTTGTTGACAAGTTTTTCCAAATGCTCCTGACTTCTAACGTAAATTTCAAGTTGACCAGAAAAACTACAATCATCGGTTTCGATATGAATCATTTTGAGATTCAAATCAAGTTCTTGCGAGATTATTGTTATTATTTTTTGAGCAATTCCTTTTCTGTCAACACCTTCGAGATTAATTTTTGCTATTCCAGAGGCTTCTTTTGAAACGTTCCAACTTACTGGAATTAAGCATAAAGGATTCTCTTTTACTTTTATTTGTGCGTATAGACAACTTTTTTTGTGTATAAAAATACAACTTTTGTCTTCGGTCATGATACCGATTGCGTCATCACCGGGCAACGTGTTGCAACATTCGGCAAGTTGATAATTTACATCGCCCGTATCGCTCAGAAGGTCTTTGATGCCTGAAGTTTTAACGTTTTTATCACCACCAAACTGAAGTTTCCAAAATCTTACCAACGTATTGCCGACAGATTTTTTTATGAAATTTTCCAATTCAGTACGTGTGATTACGCCTGTAAAGATTCTCTGATAAAGGTCTGATTTGATGTTCAATCCGAACTCTGACATCAAAGAATTTGTTAATTCTGTCTCGTCTTGAACTTTGTATTTGATGAAAAGATTGTGTAAAGTATTTTGACCTTCAGCAATTTCAACTTTTATAAAATCGTGCAATTGCTCTTGCAAAATTGAATAAGCCTGTGGTGTCTTGACAATCTGAAGCCATTCAGGTTTTGGCTCTGTGTAATTGCTTGTTATCGGTTCCACTAAATCTCCGTTGTGGAGAATTGTGGAAATTGACATCATTTTGTGATTAACTTTTGCTCCTATGCACGCATTTGCAACTTCAGGATTGCTAAGGTATGCGTAATCCAAAACTGTTGCCCCAGAAGGAAGCACGGTAATGTCTCCTTCGGGCGAATATACTGACATTTCGTCGGAAACAAGAAGTTTGAAGTCTCCCAAAAAGTCAAAATTTCTTGTATTTGGATCTTCCAACCTGTCTTTTATTTGTTTGAGTTTTATATCAAACTCGGTTTTTTGGTCTTTTATGCCTTTGTATTGCCAATGAGTTGCAAAACCGTATTCGGCAATAAAATTCATTCGTTCGCTGCGGATTTGTATTTCCACCCAACGTTTGGTATTGTTGTCATAAACGGTTATGTGATAGGCTTCATAGCCGTTTGTTTTTGGAGTCGTTACCCAATCGCGAGTTCTTTCGGGGTGTACGTAATAGTCATCTGAAATCAGTTTGACTATTTTCATACATTCTTCTTTTTCTTTATCTTTGTCAGAAGGGGTGAAAATGATTCTTAACGCAAATTTGTCGTAAACCTCGTCGAAAGAAACGTGTTTTTTTTGCATTTTTTGATAAATGGAATAAATGCTTTTTGGTCGTCCTTTTATGTCGAATTTAATGCCGTTTTGAACAAGTTTTGCGATAATCGGAAGACTAAACTGATTTATGTATCTTAACGACTCATTTTCAGAAAGTTGCATCAAGGAGTTAATCTCTTTGTAAGCATCGTTTTCAAGAAATTTGAAAACAAGAGTTTCAAGTTCGGTTTTTATTTTGTTTTGACCAAGTCTATGAGCCAAAGGAATATAAATTTGTCTTGTCTCGTATGCTACTTTAAATTGGTCTTCTTTTGCTCTTACTTCCAATGTTCTTAAATTTGCTAACCTGTCAGCAAGTTTTATAAGTATAATTCTGACATCAGCCGTAAGACCGAGAATGATTTTTTTGTAAACCTCCGGCTCCGAATCTTTGAAATATTCGCTTGTACCTTTTACTTTTACAAGTGAGTCTACAATCATTGCCGTTTCTTCATCGAAAAGGTTTGCAATGTCGTCGAGGACAACTAAATCGGCATCGCAAAAAATAACACGGTCATAATTTTGCATTAAAGTAGGAGCGAGAATTCTAAAATAAATTTCACTCGAATATTTCGTATTATTAAGTCTCGATTCTAAATAGAAATTATAACCATAAATTAGTGGTGAAACATCAACAAATCGTATTGAAAAGTTTTGGTGATATTTGATTTGTGCAAGCAATTTAAATTGATTTTCATCATTGA
>CAJOGF010000010.1 GCA_905233995.1 uncultured Bacteroidales bacterium
AATACATTTACGAACAGGAAAAATTTACGAGGCTTTCGATGAAGTAAATACGGCAAATTTGGTTGCTGACACAATAGGGTCGGCATGGCAACTTGCACGTTGTTACTATCATTTGGGAATGGTGTCAGCAAAAATGGGAAACGTATCTATTTCAGACAAAAACTACTATTCTTGTCTTATCTATCATCAAAAAATGAAGGACAAACGAGGCATTTCTGCATTATGCAGAAGTTGGGCGAGATCCTATTACGAAAACAATATGTTTGACTCCGCAAAATCGTTTCTGAACAATTACTGCATGAAAATCGACATCGCAACAAACAACGATAAAGGTCTAAAAACCGATTATACGTATGTGGGTCAAATGTTACTGAAAATGTACCGCATCGACCCGATTAACAACGATTTAAACAAACTAAACATAGCATACGAAAATTTCAAACAAGCACAAAAAATACATATCGACGAACAAGAAAAAGTTTTGGATACTGAAGAATTGTTAATAACAGGACTTTGTGAAACATTCTATTATATGTCAAAACAATACGAAATAAATTCCAAAGAATACAATCAATACGCCGATAGTTGCAACAAATACTATGACAAAGCATTAAAATATATCCGTCTTAGCAACAACATGGAAGATGTTTCAAGATTTGTAATGTTAAAAAATGATTTGCTAATTCAACAAGGAAATCTAAAAAAAGCAAAAGAAATTGCGGACTCTATTTTCAAGGTTGCTGATAGTGAGTCGTATTATCACAAAGAAACGGCATATAAAGCATACGCTCAGATTTACGAAAAAGAAAAAAATTATCAGAAGGCTCTTGAATGCCAAAACAAAGCAAATGCTTATCAACTATCTAATTATCAATATAGAAACAGCCTTATGACCTCGCTTAAACTCGGAAGAGGTCAGATGGAAAACGACAAAAACAAGTCGTACGCAAAACGTATGGCAATGGAAAGCAAAACAAGAAGTATTATGATGATTTCAACAATCGTAACAATATTTATCATAATGTTCTTGATTATGGTTTCTATTAGTAGAAGACGTTATAAACGAATCAACAAAATAATTTCATCGCAAAAGCAAGAAATAGAAATTTCAAACGAAAAACTGCTCGCTAAAAACGAAGAAATTATCGCTCAAAACGAAGAAATTACAAAACAAAGCGAAATCATAAAAAACTACAATCAAGAACTTACTTCAAGTATCAATTATGCGTCAAGAATACAATTTGCGGCTCTTCCTTCTCAAGACGAAATAAAAACAATTTTCGGAGAACACCTTTTATATTATAAGCCCAAAGATATTGTCTCAGGTGATTTTTATTGGGTAATGCAGACCGAAAATCTTAAAGTTTTAGCGGTTGGAGATTGTACAGGTCATGGCGTGCCGGGAGCACTTTTGAGTATGCTCGGTATATCTTCGCTTGAATATGCAACAAGACATTTGGAACAAAACTCTTTAAAAGCGTCAGATGTTTTGGACACAATGAAAACCATTCTGAAAACAACTCTCAATCAAGACGATTTTGAAAACGACAATCGCGACGCAATAGATTTAGGGCTGATTATCATAGACAAAAAAAATATGAAAATGCAATTTGCAGGAGCAAATCGGCCTCTGATTGTAATAAGAAACGGAGAAATACTTCGTACCAAAGGCGACAATATGCCAATAGGCGTATTTGTGGCTGAAAAAGAACACTTTACAAATCATATTATCGACATTGAAAATAATGACAAATTATATATGTTTTCTGACGGCATAACAGATCAGTTAGGCTACCGTCAAGAGAACGATAACGCTGAAATATTTACAGTAAAACGTTTCTTAAATATTCTCAACGAAAGTAGCACCATGGATTTTGACATTCAAAAAATGCAAATCATAAAAGAATTGAAACGTTGGAAAAAAGCCAAAATGCCAAATGCTGAAACTTGCGAACAAACCGATGACAACGTTTTGGTAGGTGTTTCAATAAAGAATATGTTGGAAATATAATTGAAAATTTTTGGCGTGATTTTCGCATTTCATTTTTATTAAAACAAAACAAAGCGCCAAATGAATACTAAAACCATAAAAGTCGGCACCTTCAACTTGATGAACTTGATGATGCCAAACAGAGAAGCCTATTCATCACTAAGATACACTCCTGAAGAGTTCAAAATGAAATCCGAATGGGTGAATTTTATGTTAGGGCAACTTAGTGCTGATGTCATAGGTTTTCAGGAGTGCTTTCATAAACAAGCACTTCTTAGCATTATAGGCAAAAATAGTTTCTATCGCAATGCAGAGGTTGTAATTGCTGACGAGACTGGTGATTTGCCAAGAGTGGCTCTTTTGTCAAAATATCCAATAGAAAATATCGAAATCTTTGAAAATTTTCCCAAAGATGGAATCGTTTCGGTTAAGACCAAAACATCTCAAAAGCAAATAGACTTGCCTTTTGACACGTTTTCACGACCGATACTGAAAGCAGATGTCTACGTAAAACCGTTTGGTATTATAACGTTTTTTGTTATCCACCTAAAGTCCAAACGTCCAATTTTTTATGAAGGCGAAAACGAAAACGACCCAATAGATTTAGCAAGAGCGCAAGTAAGGGCTTTGATGTTAAGAGCGGCAGAATCGTCGGCTTTTAGGGCTATCCTAATAAAACATCTTAAAAACCAAACACGCCCCGTTGTGGTAATGGGAGATGTTAATGATACAGGCAATTCGGTAACTTCAAGAATAATTTCGGGGGAAGCACCTCAACACAAACTACCTGATTATCAAAAGCAAAATGTTTGGGACGTGTTACTTTATCATGTCAAAGATATACAAGCAAGACGAAGTTATCAGGACTTTTATTATACCCATATTCACAACGGAATGTATGAAAGTCTTGACCATATTATGGTTTCTCAAGAACTTGTTACGGAAAATCCAAGAAACATCGGACGAGTAGGAATGGTAAAAGTTTTCAACGACCATCTTGTTGACAAAACTTTTTCTAACGCAAAGCAAAACAAATGCACTTCCGACCATGGAGTTGTGGTTTGCACCTTGGAACTAAACATTGACAAAACAAACAATAGTTTCGTCAAAAAATATAAAAAACATCAAAATTAATATGAACGTTAACAATTTTTTCCGTATTTTTACGGTTATAAATTTAAAAATAAACAATCAAAACTTTGTGTAGACAATGAAACGACTTTCTATCATATTATGTATGGTTTTATGTTGTTGCAGACTTTATGCGCAACTTTCAACCGAGACAATTTCGCCCAACATTGATTGGTATGTCAACAATATAAAATCCGATACTTACCATATCAGCACGGCAGCAGAACTTGTAGGTTTTGCGGCTTTGGTAAACGGAACAACAGGTTCGTTTTCGGCATACGATTTTTCTGACAAAACAATCGTATTGGATAGCGATATAGACCTTGGTTGTACGGTTGACACTTTAGGTTCGCTTGTAGGATACAAATGGACGGCTATCGGCAAAAACTATTCAACACGCTTTGCCGGCACTTTCGATGGAAACGGATTTTGCATTACAGGCATGATAATCAAGGCAGAAGAAGACGAAATAGGCGCACTTTTCGGCTATAGTAGCGGTACTATCAAAAACGTTACAATAGCGGGAGGTTATATTTGCGCTGACTATTACGGAGCAAGTATTTGCAGTCATAATTCAGGACTTATAGTCGCTTGTATCAACACCTCAAACATTATTTGCAACAACTACGGAGGTGGTATCTGCGGCAAAAACTACGAAAACGGACAAATAATTGATTGTTATAATTTCGGCAACGTGGCTCAAAGAAACTTCTGCGGCGGCATTTTGGGCAGCAACAGTTTGAACAAAACAATAGTTACTAATTGCGTCTACGACAAACAGATGTGTCCAATCAGCGTAGGTTGCGGCACAATGGAAGTAAGAAACATCAAAGCACTTACAACGAGTCAGATTTTAAGCGGCGAGGGATACATAATAGACGACAAAATAAAATTGGAAACAGGTATGTACCCCAAAAATTCTAACACTCAATGGACAAATACCTCAAGAGCCGCACTTACACCAATAAATATGTCAGAAATGCAACATGTCAACAACTTGATAAAAGATTTCAACCTTCCCAAAAACGAAGGTGTCGTTTACGAAACGTCAAGCACTCAAAGTCTTACAATTGAAAACAATGTTGCTTCACCACAAGAACGGGCTGACGTTCAACTAAGAATCAAAGGCGGTAAATGCGTTAAATTTATTAATCTTAGAATCACCAACAACCAACTAAAAATCAACGGTAACGAACATGCTCCGCTTAGAATAGCAAACTATAATGATTTTATAAAATTTGCTAACGCCGTAAACTATTGCACCGATTTCAAAGGATATGCTAATATCAACGGATTTGAAGGTGTATCAATAGTGTTGACAGATAATGTTAAAATACCTGACGGCGTTAATTTCAAACCGATAGGAAACAAGATTACACCTTTTAAAGGTATTTTCACAGGTTATGGTTTTTGTATTTCCAACCTTAACATCAGATACCCACTCAACAGGAACTGCGGTCTTTTCGGTTACAACGAAGGTACAATTCAGAAAGTTGTAGTTGTAGGCGGAAAAATCATCGGCGGAAACTATACAGGCGCAATTTGCGGTTTCAATTCCAAAGGTACAATCCAAAAATGTATCTCCTCTATTGCAGTTAGAGGACATTATTACACCGGTGGAATTTGTGGTTTCAACAACGAAGGACAAATCATTCAGACAATTAATGTCAATAGTGTTGAAGGCATTGAAAACAGCGAAGGCGGCATTTGTGGATATTCAATAGGCGGAAAACTAAACTATTGCGTTTATGACAAGCAAATGTGTCTTTTGGAAAATGCAGTAGGTCAAACTCAAGAAAATACAGAACTTACTGAAGTAAAAGGTCTTTTGACAGAGGAAATGATAGGAAGGAAACTTGAAAGCAAACAAGGCTTTTCGTTTGATTTTCAGTACGAAGACGATATGTATCCAAAAATTGTGTCAGTAGTTCCGCACCCTGATTCAGAGGTTGCTTCAACACCGATATTTTTGGCTAAAAACGAAAATGTCCAAAACATTACTTCGTTTATCACAATGACTGAAAAAGAAAATGTCAGTTATAAATGTAATCAAAACGATGTTTTGAAAATCACCAAAGACAAAGCCTTACCTCTAAAACAAGGTTCAGTAATTTTCTCAGTAACAAACGGTAAGGTAGAAAAGAAGATTATCGTCAAGATAACAAGTAAAATGCTTGAACAAATAGGCACAAGAGATAATCCTCTTATTATAGCCTCTTATGAGGATATAAAAGAGTTTTGTCAAGCAGTCAACAACAACACCGACTACAAAGGTTTTGCTTGTATTGACGGTTTCAGCAACGTATATTTCAAAATACAAAAAAATATACAATGCCCAACCAATATTAATCAAATGCCATCAGGAAATTATTTGTTTCCGTTCAAAGGCGTTCTTGACGGAAACGGACACACCATTTCAGGATTTTATTGCGACAGAAAAGATGCCGACAATATCGGTTTTATCGGTTATAACAGCGGTCTTATTTGCAACTTAAAACTTTCACGTTCACCGATTTCGGGCAGATATTACACCGGTGGAATATGCGGTTTCAACAATGGTGAAATTTTCAATTGTCAATACGACTCTTCCTCGGTAACGGGTAGCAACTATACGGGGGGAATTGCAGGCTATTCCAAAGGCTCAATTGCAAGTTCAAGAAATTATTCGGCAGTAAAAGGTGATTATTTTGCGGGCGGAATTTCAGGCGAAAACACTGGCAGAATCGACTCTTGCGCTAACCACGGAATAATTTCTGGTTCGTCATCAATTGGCGGAATATCTGGAAGTTGTGCTGGAGGCGACATTCAAACATGTAACAATTATGGTTCTATTCACGGTGTTGACAACACAGGCGGAATTGCTGGCAAAAATAGTTATGCCTCTATATCGGAATGTTTCAACTACGGCGAACTTTCAGGAGGCGATTGCACAGGCGGCATTTGCGGACTCAACGAAGGAACTGTTATAAAATGCGAAAACAAAGGCGCAATTTTCGCTAACATCACAATTGGCGGAATAGTCGGCAGAGGAGGTAAAGTATATTTTTGCATCAATAGAGGCTCTATCTCTGGCAAAGGTAATAACTCCGCTGGAATCATAGGTGCTTGCAAAAATAACAGCGAAATCAAATATTGCGTTAATTACGGCGAAATCAAAGCCGCTGCATTTGCAGGAGGCACCTGTGCTGACAACGCAGGTGGCAAAATTACCTCTTGTGTCAACTTTGGAACAATAATATCATCGTATTATGTAGGCGGAATTTGTGGTTATAACTCTGGACAACTCAATTCTTGCATATTCTATGGCAATTTGGACGGTAGTTCTTATACTGGAGCAATCTGCGGCAGAGAAAATGCTGGTTCTGCAATCACAAGTTGCTTTTTTGACAATCAAAAATGCGAAAAAGGCGGCATTGACAACAGAGATGTTGAAGGCAAAGCCGTCGGAATGACAAGAAACATGATGTTAGGCGACAAAATGAAAGACATGCTGAAATATTCCGATTATATTTTTATAACAGGAGAAGTTCCAATGCCTAAAATGCGCTAAAAAATTGTCAATACGGATAAATATAACTGATTATCATAAAACCTTTATCCCCCAAGGAATTTTTGTAGTCATCAAGTTTCATGGCACAAAATTTCCCGTCGGTGAATTTCAAAATGTATACATGACCCGTAGACGAATATACAGGCGGTGGAGTTGAAAGGTCCATTTTCACCCAACCCGACAAAACTCTATTAAGTGTAATTTTTTGATATCCAATATAATACGAAAGCATTTGAGTTCTATCAAGAATAACTACGTTAATTGTAGGTTCATCAAAAGTAAAAGTCTCATCTTTGAAACTATCAGACGACTTTGGCAAATCTAAAAGACTTGTGTATGAAGTTTCCAAAACTCCTGCACCTGAAGTCATTACATCAAAATGATGAATCCCCAAATGCCACTTTTCGGGCTTTTCTTGCGTATCGGTCTTAACAAAATCTTCTTCAACGTAATCCATCGTTTTAAGGTCGGTATGTTGCAAATACGCAATGCCTGAAAAACCGTCCCATTCTTGAGTCAAAGTCTTAGGAACGGCACGTGTTTGTGTTGTTAAATTGTCCAAATCCACAAAAACCCAATCATCATAACTTTGACAATCAAGGTACATTACACCCGTAAATTTATCAGATTTATTGAATCCTAATTTTAAAGTTGAATCCAATACATTAGTTTTGTCGTTGTCATAAATACTATCGAAACCACCATGACACGATACCAACAATACTGTCAACAACGACAAAACAAAAGTTTTTTTTAGCATATTTTTCCTTTAATTTTTCAACATTTTCAAGATCTTTGACGCATCAGCATCTCCTTCAGCAGCATCTTTTTTCAATTCTTTTAGTATTTCGTCTCCGCCTTTAGGATTTGAAACGGCTTGCTTGAAATAGTCTTTGGCTTTTTCGGCGTTAAGAGCAACGCCTTTGCCTTTCATATAACATTTGCCGAGTTCGTACTGAGCATCAGCATTGCCTTGAATTGCAGCCTTTTCAAAATATTGAGCCGCCTTTTCAACATCTTTTGCAACGCCATCGCCTTTTTTGTAACATTTCCCGACCTGATACTGCGCTTTTGCATAGCCTTGTTCGGACGATTTAAAATACCACTGAAAGGCTTTTTGTTCGTCTTCTGAAACACCCCTACCCTTGTCGTAACATCTGCCTAAATAATATTCGGCTTTTTTGTTACCATCTTGAGCAGCCGAAATAAACTTCTGAAAAGCCTCTTTGTACTTTTTGGCTTCATAAAGTTGTTTACCTTCTTGATAAATTTCTTTTGAAGTTTGTGCATTTAAATATCCAAAAAGCAATACAAAAATAAGTAAACCAATAATTTTTTTCATAATTGTTTTTTTTAAGTGATTTTTTCAATAAATTTGTCGCAAAGTTGTAAAAAAAAGTTTTTTCTGACAATATAAAAAATAAAAAAGAAATGAAAAAAATCTTTACTATTATTCTACTCACTATTGTTTGTTTTTCAGCAAATGGTCAGTATTACAGCAATTCTCAAAAATTTGTATTCACACATCGTAGTCTTCCAACTTTTCACACATATGAAGACGAAAGAGTATTCTTTTTGGAATGTGAAATGGACGATATTGTTAAAAAATATACCAATCATGCCAAAATCGCTTCACTTTTGCAACTCTCGCCTTGGAAAGAAACCGAAAACGAAGACGAAGCATTCTTAAAAATATCGCTTTCAATCAAAGATTTTTTGGTTGACATTGGTGCAAGGGAAGTTGTTGACAATATAGGCAGAAGAATGTTTACACCAAAAGGCGAATGTACAATGACGACATCACTTTCAATACATTCAGAATTAGAAAATGCTTTTTTTCCAACTCAAACCTACACTTCGGGGACAGATGTTGACAAATTGTATCCCGAACCGTTTTTAGCAGAAAATTTTGTAAGGGACAACCGTGATTTTTATGAGCGTCAGGCGGTTGAGTCTCAAGTAGAAAATATTGTAGCGCAAATAAATAATTATATGTCAGAGAAATACCTTTACGGTTTTTATGAAGATAATATAAGATTGTATTTTTTTGATTCGCCCAAAAATCCTTATTACGAAAAACATAAAGAGGCAAAAACGGCAATTGCTCAGATTTGTTCAACTCTTTCGCAAACACAAGACTTGTTAACAGCAAGAAAACAAATGGAAGAATGGTCAGAACATTTTTTAACGGTTTATAAAGCATTGGATCAAAACAACAAAAAAGAGTCAAATGCAAAAATGCAAATGCTTTGGAATTTAGGAGAATTAAGTTATGCGTTAGACTATTTTGACCTTGCACGTCAATATGCTGACGATTTAAAACAACAATTTCCTGATAGTGAAGCAGATAAACTTATCAAAAAAATTGTTGACGCAAAAAAATTCCTAAAAGAACACGAATTAACTTCAAGATATTTTTAGAGGAAAAGATATCACCGCTGAAGATTTGTTTCAAAAAGAATTAAAAAAAACACCGTCCAAATTATTTGAACGGTGTTTTTTATTATATAATTTTTTATTGGCGGTTAGAAAACAACCTTAATACCAATTTGAGCATGCCAACGAGAATAAAAATCGTTGATTGCAATTTTACCATCGTTGAACGAGAATGTAGCAACATGACTATCTTTGTCAACCGCAGTTACTTTCAGCACTTGAAGATTATATGCCGAAGAATAATATGTTCCCCACTCTTTGTTGAGCAAGTTTCCAAAGTTAGTAATATCAAAAGTCAACTGAATTTTGCTTCCACGTTCTTTAAGATAGAAAATATTTTCAGCGAAATGGAGGTCAAAATGATTTTCAAACGGTGCAAGGTTAGAATAACGACAAGCATATTCTCCACGATGCTCGCTTGCATAATCATCGTCAGCAATCCATGCTGCAAATTTTTGACGATCTTCTTCCGACACAAATTTCATTCTATTAAGTTCATAGTCAGTAGGAATATACAAAAGTGAATTGCCTTTCTGACCATCACCATTATAGTCAACTGCTTCGTTCATACTCAAACAATAACGTTGTCCGCTAAAACCATTATATGTAACAGCAATAGTAGTAGATAAAAGACCGTTTGCATATTTAGGCGTAGTGTATGAAATTGTTGCCATAACCTTGTGAGGAATATCAAATAGCGAATATGAAAGTTCGTCTGGAGAATTGGTGTCGATAGAATAATTGTATTTCCAGTTGGAATATGCAACAGAACTTGTTCCGTCATTAACCGATTTAGAATGTCCGAAAGTATAAGATGCCATCCAGTCCAATCCAAACCTCAACGACTGCTCTATTTTTGCACTAAATGAGTATGTGTAGCCTTTGTTTGTATTTTCAAGGTTGATGATACTATAATAATCACCTGAATTTATAGTATAATAAGGTGCTGCACTTTCTGCTAACCCTTCAACAGCATAGACTTGACCACTTTCGGTAAGAGCAAGATTTCTGAAAAATACGTTATTAAGTGTTTTGGAATAGAGTCCTTCTGCCGTAACTTTAAGATTGTAAGGAAGACGTTGCTCCAAAGCCAAACTCGTACGGAAAACTTGCGGATATTTAAAATTCTTGTCAGCAGTATTAATTGTTGGTTTTGACGCAGAACCTGCCGCTGAGTTCATTGCAGCAACTGGGTCTGTACCGTATTGTGCAAAAGAAGGAACATCTTTGCTAATGGTTGTGCCTTTCATTTCTACACCTGTGTTGTTCCAAATATTGGTCAACCACACAAAAGGAACACGTCCTGTAAACATACCCAATCCTCCGCGAAGAAGTGTTTTGCGCTCGCTGTCAAGATACCAACGAAATCCCAAACGGGGCGACCACATTACAGCGGCTTTGGGGGCTTGACCAACTTCAACTCCATAGTTTTTGGAATAATCGCTCGCATTGAAAGAATCGTTTGTAGAAGGAGAATTGAATGTTTGAGGAATGTCAATTCTTAAACCATACGACAAAACAAAGAAATTTGTTAAACGCCATTTATCTTGTGCATAAAATCCCCACTGACCCGCTTTGGTTGTGCCAGCCCAACGGTTTGTGCCAGTGATAACTGGGTCTGAATAATTGTAAACAAAACGATATGCGTTATCATCCAAGAAATCTTGTGTGCTGTTGTAATAATATGCACCGTTGACTGCTTGAATAAAAAGATTGTTCATTTTGTAAAACTCTTCATGAGTTCCAAAAATGAATGTATGATTACCTTTATAATAGAATAAGTTATCTTCAAAGGTGTAAACATCAACATTTAGACTATTTGCGCCAGAAGAATATTCTGTTCCAAGATATATTTGTTTATTGCCCGTACCCCATGTATTAGTTGAAACATCATATTCGCCACCGGCTGACGAAATAGAAATATTAGGAGATGTATAATCCAAATCTCTTTGGTCACGTACCGCAGTTAAACCAGCACGAAGTTCGTTATACAATTTGTCGCTGAAACGAGAGTTAAGTTCCAATACAACAGAATTAGTCTTATCTGTAATTCTGTATCCAGAATTTGCAAAATAATATGTTTTTGCGCCTGATGAATAACTATCTTTGTAAGAATCGTTGTACTGATAACGAAGTGCAAGTTTATGTTTGTTGCTAATATTCCAATCTAAACGTGCAAGAAAATTCCACGCTTGTTGTTCCAAATCGCGTTTTGAAACGCTTTCTTGAATACCTGTAACGCTTTTAAATTTATCGGCAATAGCATTTGCTTCTTGCAAAGAAATATAATCATATGTAGTAACGCCATTTTTGTCGGTTGAATAATAGTCAGCACCGGGGAAATAGTTGTTTGGCCATTCTTTTTTGGTATTTTCAGCACTTACAAAAAAGAAAAGTTTATCTTTAACAATTGCACCACCAAGATTAACACCAAGAGTACGAGTCATTTCGTTTTCAAGTTTTTCATCTTTTTCTTTTACTTGAGAATATTTACCGTACAAATTTTCGTCAGTATAGTAGGCGTATGCAGTTCCGGTAAACTTATTTGTACCAGATTTTGTAACAGCATTGATTCCGCCGCCTGTAAATCCCGACTGAGTAACATCGAAAGGAGAAACCACAACTTGAATTTCTTGTATGGTTTCAAGTGAAATTGGATTTGCACCAGTCTGGGCACCATTAGTTCCGTCAGAAGAAAGTCCAAAAACGTCGTTGCTTACTGTTCCGTCAATTTGAAACGAATTGTAACGGTTGTTGCTTCCAGCAAACGAAATACCTCCACTTTTGTTTATTTGAGCCTGAGGATTAAGTTTTGCCACGTCATAAACGCTACGTGTAATGGTTGGAGTATTTTCAATTTTTTCAGAGTTGAAGTTTGTTGCAGCACCCGTTACAGTTTTTGGAGCATCAGCAACAACAACAACTTGTTCTATTTCTGTATTTTCGTCTTGAAGAGTTGCATCTACGATTGTCGTTTCACCAAGAGGCAAATAAATGTCATTATGTTCAGAGGGTTTCATGCCTACAAACTGAATAGTTACTTTGTATGGTCCGCCGGGACGCATACCTTGAAGAAAATAACGACCGTCTGCATTTGTAACAGATGCATACTGCGAAGAAGATTCCGTATGAATAGCAACAACTGTTGCACCCGGAAGCGTTCCCCCGTCTGAATCCAAAACAACTCCAGTCATCGAAGAGGTTGTAACCTGCGAAAAACTTGCACCGACACTCAACATCACAATCAGTGCCGACAATAAGAATTTGATAGTTTTCATAAACGTTTTTAATATAAATAAATTACGTGTTTTTCAAAGTGCAATATTAGAAATTTTTATGTTTTTTTAATATTAAATTTTTATCACTTTATTAATTATAACAAAAAAATATATTTACTTTGCGCTTTGAGAACTTTTTAGAGATTTTTATGTCATTAAAAAAATTAATCAATAAAACAATACCGTATATAGAACCCTACGATAAATGCGCAAAGGCTTTGGAAATTATGAATAGTTTCAAAATTTCGGAGTTGCCTGTAGTAACAAAAGCCGATACGCATTACATAGGACTCGTGTCTGAAACCGATTTGTTGAATTGCAACAAAAATATGCCAGTTGTAGAAATAGGAATATTAAAAAATATTTTCGTAGATTTTTCAAAACATATTTTCGATGTATTAGAAATGGTTTCAACACTAAAAATCAGTGTCTTACCCGTAACAGATAGTAACGGTACATATCTTGGCGCAGTAACATACAAAACTATTATCGAGACTATGGCAGAAGAAACCTCCGCTTATAGTCAAGGCGGAATAATAGAAATAGAAACCGACACGAAAAATTTTTCTCCAGCACTTATAGCAGGCGTGTCAGAAAACAATTCAATGAAAGTGATGAGCCTACTGACACATAGAAAAGGGAAAGAAAAAATGAAAGCAACAATAAAATTTAATTCTCAAGATATTTCAGGCGTTGTACAAGGACTTGAAAAACGTGGCTATAATGTCAGAGAAATACATCACAGCGACACAAAATACAACGATTTACTTCAAGAAAGATACAACGCATTGATAAGTTTTCTTAACGTCTGAATAAAAAAAAAGAAAAAAAACATTTTTTTTTTGTTAAAATAAAAATTTTACCGTAAATTTGCAGACCGAAAAAACGAGGATTATCCTTGTTAATAAAAAGTAACTAATTTTAAAAACATATTTTTAAAACATTAATCAAATGAAGCGCACATTTCAACCATCGATTAAAAAGCGTAAACACAAACACGGTTTCAGAGAGCGTATGAAAACCGCAAACGGCAGAAAAGTTTTGGCAGCAAGACGCAAAAAAGGTAGAAAAAAATTGACAGTATCCGATGAGGCTACATGTAAGGGGCATTACCACCACAGCAATCATGACAACCACATGAATACGAAACCTTACGCAAGAAAAAAATAACTTTTTTCAGAAAAAACTTTTGTTTTAACAAAAAGCCCTCAATTCACAAGCGGGATTGGGGTTTTTTGGTTTAAAAAGGAAATTATAAAAAAGTAGATAAAATTTTAAAATGGCAGCATTACAATCCATCAGAAGCCGAGGCAAACTCATAGCAATATGTGTGGGTGGTGCCTTGCTTGCTTTTGTATTAGGCGACTTTATAAATTCGGGTGCAACAATATTTGGTGCATCTCAAACCAAAATCGGTGATATTAACGGTACTTCGATAGATTACAACGAATTTATGTCAAAAGTTGAACAAAGAGAAACTTTCATGAAAGTTGCAACAGGAAGAAGCACCCTCGACGCACAAACAACAGACGAAATACGCGATTATTGTTGGGAACAAGCAGTTAGAGAAAATACAATTGGTAAATTTCTTGAGAAGCAAGGCATCAAAGCAACCGACGATGAATTAGCATATATGATTAGCAACGGCAACGTTACTCCTTTTATGCGTCAAGCGTTTGCAGACCCCGAAACAGGCGTTTTCAACCCTGCAAGGGCAACGGCTTACGTATCGCAAAATAACGCAGAAAGCCGCTTTATTTGGCAAACTCTCGAAAACGAACTCAGAGAATCACGCGAATATGTTAAATACATTTCAATGGTATCCTCTGGACTTTATGTTACTACCAAAGAAGTAGAACATGAGTTTAAAAATCGTACACACATATCTGATTTCAAATACGTTGCACTTCCAATTTCGGAGGTTAAAGACGAAGAAATCAACGTTACCGACGCAGCACTCAAAAATTACTATTCAGACCACAAAAATGCATTTTTGCGTACACAAGAAACAAGAGATGTGGCATACGTAAGTTTTGACATTATTCCTTCAAAAGAAGATTCTGCTGCAATAAAAGAAAGCGTTGAAAAAATAAAAGTCGGTCTTAAAGATATTGCAACCTCAGAAGTAAAAGATTTTATCAATTCTCGTTCGTCGATACCTTACAACGACTATCATTATAGCAAAGGTGAAATTCAAAACTCAACACTTGATAGTCTTGTATTTTCAGAGTTGCCGGGTTTTGTTTATGGTCCTTACGTAGAAGGCGAATATTACAGACTCGCAAGAGTTATAGATTTCAAAAATCTTCCTGATTCGGTTAAGGCTTCGCACATTTTATTGGCAATTACCTCGCCTAACGACTCTCTTAAAGTAAGAGCAAAAGCAGATTCTTTGATGGGAGTATTGAAATCTGGCATTGACTTCGGCGCATTAGCGTATGCGTATTCAGAAGATCCGGGTTCAAAACGCGACAGCGGAAATCTCGGCTGGATAACAGAGTCAACACCTTTTATTCCAGAGTTCAAAAACGCTTGCTTTGACACAGAAAAAGGCAAAACAACATTAATAAAATCATCTTACGGTTATCATATTATAAAGGTAACTGACAAAACCACAATCAAAAGAAAAGCAACAGTGGGATTTGTTAGTGTTGAAATTCGCCCAAGCAAACAGACTCGTTCAGCAGCATACGTTAAAGCAAGTGAATTTTCAGGAAAGAACCGCACTAACGCCGCTTTTGAAAAAGCAATCACAGATGAAAATCTTATCCGTAGAATTGCTCCAAATCTCACATCGAACACTCGTCAAATTCCCGGTATAGAAAATTCTCGCGAACTTGTTCGTTGGGCTTTTGACGATGAAAAATCAAAAGAGGTTTCTCAAATTATGGAGTTTGGCGACAGATACTTAGTTGCAGCATTAGTAGGTGTACATAAGAAAGGGGTTCCTTCGTTTGAAGCAGTAAAACCTTCTGTTACCGCATTGGTTTCTAACTCGCTCAAAGGCGACAAATTAGTTGAAAAACTTCAAGGTCAACAATCAGTTGAGGCTGCTTCGTCAGCGTTCAACAAACCTGTACAAGAGGCTCATGCAGTAAACTTTGAAATGTATCAAATCCCTGGTATCGGCAACGAACCCGCTGTAATAGCAGCAGCCGCTGCTTTACAATCAAATCAGTTGTCTGCACCGATAAAAGGCAATAATGCAGTATATCTCTTGCAGAATACTTCGTATACTCCTTCGCAAGAAATTCAACCGTTAAGCATCACCACAGATAGAAAACAGATGCAAAACGATTTACGTTACAGAGCATCATATCAAATTGGTGGAGCAATCAATCAATTAGTTAACCTTGATGATAGAAGAGTAAAATTTTTCTAAATAAATTTAGATTTTGTTCATAATAAAACAGCCTTGTAAGAAATCTTTTACAAGGCTGTTTTTTTATTTTGCTATCTGTTTATCCACTTTTCAACTTTAATATTTTTTAATGGGAGTTCTAAAAATTGCTTTTTCTTTGTTGCACTTCAATCTCAAAATCCTCATTTACAATTAGTAAACTCCGGTTTTTCGATTTCGTGCGTCTCGAAAAATCTAATTTTTAGAAGCCCCCTTAATCTTGAAAAATGCTTGATATTTTCTGTTACAATTATGCAATCATGTTTAATTAACGACTTTGCACAATTTACATTATTATTTCACTTGAAAACAATGACTTTGTAAATTGTGCAAAAATCATTTTCTCGGAGATTCTTTACTTTTTGATTGGATAGAATTTAAGCAATACAATCATCAATCCTGACATTATAGCAGGGAAAATAGAGAACAACATCCAAATCATATTTTTAACCGAATCCGTTACAGAAGCAGGGTCGATTGTAGTATTTCCCATAGCATCTTCAATCATTGTTGCACCCGCAACACCAAGAAGCAATGCAATCAACGAACCTGAAACCGCTCCTCCAAGTTTCTGCGCCATTGTTCCTGAAGAAAAAATAAGTCCTGTTGACGAAGTACCGTTAACTTCTGTTGCATAATCTGCAACGTCAGCATACATCGACCACAAAAGCGGAGAATAAAGTCCAACACCAATTGAAGTTAAAATTACAGTCAAAACCATAAGCCACATATATCCCGGCTCCATAGGAATAAAGAAAAACAAAACTGATGTTACCGTACAAATTATTGCTGCGATTGAAAATGCTTTCTTCTTAGAGCCTGCCCATTCGGTGAATTTCGGTGAAAGTCCGCCGAATATCATGCAGACAACTTCGCCAAATGCCATGAAAACGGTATAATTGATAATAAACGAACCAAGAGTAACATCACCGTTAAGACAATATGTAAACATATAACCCGCAACCGCATAACGAAAACCGTTGAAAAAGTTGGTACAAATTCCAATTGAAGTAAGATAAATCCATGGTTTGTTTTTTACTAAATCGGCAAATTGCTTAAACGAGAATTTTTCAGCACGTTTGGGTTTAAGTCTTTCTTTTGTTAAAAGGCCACAAGCAAGAGTCATTGCAGCGGCTATTGCTCCAAACAACGCTCCAATTACAGCGTATTGGTGTTGAAGCATCGGCACAAGTTCCTGACTTTTTTGTTGTATCTGATTTTTGATTTCATCAGTTTGATTGGCATTGGCTTTTAGTTCAGCAAGTTGGGCGTTGAGATTAACGTATTCGTCTCCACCAATCCAATTTTGAATGTAGGGAAACGACAACAACGTAATAAATCCCATTGCATACGCTCCTACCATACGAAAAGATGAAAACTGATTTTTCTCGTTGTCATCTTCTGTCATAACACCAAGCAACGAACCGTATGGAACATTAACCGCAGTATAAGTTGCCATCATAAGCAAATAAAGAGTGTAAGCATAAATTCTCTTGCCCGTATCGCCTAAATCAGGAGTGTAGAGCAACAATGCGAAAATCAATCCGAAAGGAATCGCACCTATTATCAACCAAGGACGATAAGTTCCCCAACGAGACTGCGTTCTATCTGACAGACTACCCATAAGTGGGTCGGTTACAACATCAAACAATCTTGCAATAAGCATCAAGACTGCAGCGTCAGCAAGCGAAAGTCCGAACACATTTGTAAAAAACAACGGAAATGCAATTGACATCACTTTCCAAGCAATGCCTCCAGCTGCCGCGTCTCCAAGCGCGTAGCCAATTTTTTCTTTTAACGAAACCATTTTTTTTTGAATATTTAGTGTATTGGTTATTTATTGCCCCAAAGTTATATATTTTCTTTTTTTATGACAAAATTTTTAGCAAAAAACTATCTACTTACTAACGAAAAAAAACCAGATTTTTTCTTTACATTTCCTGCATCATTATATTTTATGACATAAAAATATGTTCCCGGACAATTATTAGAACCGTCCCATGCAAAATCAGGATTATTGGAAGTATAGACGACTTTTCCTTCACGATTAAAAATTGTTATACTCCAATATTTTGGTTTTATATTGTAATTAACATGAAACAAATCATTTACACCATCACCATTAGGCGTAAAAATATTCGGAACAGAAAGTTCTATACCTTTTGACTCTGGAATTTCAGGAATATCTGGCAGAACAGCGATTTCAGAAGGTTCATTCGGTTCTTCTTTTTGTGGTTCTGGCAGTTGTGGATCTTCTTTTTGCGGTTCGTCTTTTTGTGGATCTTCTTTTTGCGGTTCGTCTTTTTGAGGTTCGTCCGATTCTGATATAGAGAAACGTACCATCTCTTGATTCATACATCCTTCATATTCCTCCTGAAAAACCATTTGCCATACATTTTGCTTATAAAACGTAAATTCTATGATTCCCGTCTGTTTATCAAAATCACTAATCGTGTACTCCGAACTTTTATTCTGAGGAATAATTTTAAAATTAGACTTTTCCCTATCAATTAAACCACTGACTTTAAGACGTATAGGTTCATTTACCTTGCCTTCAAAAATAATTTGCGCCTTCAACTGAAAAGCAAAAGTCAATAAAAAAAACAATGCAAAAAATATTTTTCTCATTTTTTATTCCCTCTCAATAATTAAATCGTTGAACTTAGGCAAAACGATTGCCGTATTATTTTCCTCTAAAACATTAGTACAGCCCAAAGCATCTGTTACTGAAATTAGTTTGTAATTTCCTGATTCTCTGTCCATAAGATATTGATAAGTATCAATATCTTTTATTTCATATTCCAAACCGTCCAAAGAATACTTTACATTAAAAGGCTTTTGAGATGTTTTAGAAAACTCAATATGAAGTTCGTCCAAATAACAATTTTTTGCATTATCGAACTGAGCCTTAGGTAGTTCAGAAAAACTAACCTTTACAAACGAGACTTCACCTTCACAACCGGTGGTATTGACTTCATAAACAGAAATAGAGCCTTCTTTTAGCCATTCAACCGTTACCCTACTTGTAAAGGATTCTTCGTCGACAGCAATTTTTCCCGCATCTGACGGTTCTACAAACCATTTATACTCAGAGGTTTTATCTGGATTTTCGATGTGATAAGATTTCACTGCTCCCCGACATATTTGCTGAACATCTTGCGCATAAAGTCCACAAGAAAAAACAGCACATAATGATAACAATATAACGTGTTTCATACTTTTTAGAAAAAATATTTGTGTTAATTCTTGTTGCAAAAATATAAAAAAAAAAAATAATAATATACTACACTTTCGGGTAATTTTTAGGGTTAAAAGTCTTATATAATTGACAACCCCGCACATTTTTCTTAATGTACGGGGTTGTCAATTAAATTGTCGCTAAAAATATAAAATTATTTCTCCATTATTTTTAGTTTCTGACCAATTCTAAGTGTTGTGTTTTTTGAAATACCATTAAGACGACAAATATTTTCAACAGTTGTTTTGGTACTTCTTGCGATATTAACCAAAACATCGCCTTGCTTTACAACCCAAACCTCACAATTGGAATAATCAACATTAAGTGGTTTTGACCTATAAATCGAAGCAGTTGACGAAGTTTTCGTATCAGTGTTATGGTCTACGACAGAAAGTCTATTTTGGGTGCGGGAAAGATTTTCGTAAGCGTGAGTTAAATCCGCCATAGAAACCGAATAATCTTTATTAACGCATCTAACAGAATCGTTTAAAGAATGAGAAAAAAGCCAATCGTAAGTTCTCTGCATATAAAAAAGACGAGCCGGCGCACCATGACTTCCTCCTTGAAGCCAAGTGTAAAGCAAAAGACTATCTTTGTTTTCACTTTCAAGTCTTGAAACTATAACCTTTGAATTACTAATTCCAACCGCTCTATCTGCTGTTCCGTGAATTATCCAAAGCGGCACTTTCCCAAGATTAGAAATATCACCCTGACCAGAAGAGCCTCCACAAAGAGCCATTGCAGCAGCAACTTTTTCAGGATATGTGGCACAAAAATCAATTGTACCGTAACCGCCAAGACTCATGCCCAAAACATAAATGCGATTAGTATCAACATTATAGTTTTCTTTGGTCCAATCCATTATGTCGGAAATTTTTTTAGGATTCCATGCTCCACCCGGATTTTGAGGAGCAACCACAACGGCGTTAATATCACGACCCATACCGATAGCATGAATACAGCCATAACGTCTGACACGATTTAAATCTCTACCGCAAAGACTTGCCCCATGAAGGAAAACCACAAGCGGATATTTTTTTTGAACCGAATCCAAAGACTGTAAAGTATCCACAACTTTTTTTGAAGCGTAGTCAGGCGGAGTGCAAACCCAATAATTGTAATTATTTGGCAAAACACCACGTTTAGCCTCCAAAGTATATTTTTGTGCAAACGACTCTAAACCAATCAATAAAGTCAAAAAAAGAACGCTAAAAAATCTCATCGTTAATTGGTTTTATAGTCAAACTTTATTTTTGAAAGTTCAAGATTGGCTTTTGTGATTTTTTCCGCCAACGACTGTTTGAATTTTTCAACTTTGCTTTTTATTTCATCATCTGTCAAAGAAAGAATCTGACACGCCAAAATTGCTGAATTTTTAGCAGCATTGATTCCAACCGTTGCAACAGGTATTCCGGGAGGCATTTGAATTATTGACAAAATAGAATCCCAACCGTCCATACTCATAGAAGCCTTAATCGGCACTCCAATAACGGGTAACGAAGTTGAAGCAGCAATAACTCCGGGCAAATGCGCTGCACCTCCGGCGGCTGCTATTATAATTTTTATTCCTCTTGACGAGGCATTTTTTGCAAATTCAGCCACCAAATCAGGTGTACGATGCGCAGAAAGCGCATTGATTTCAAAAGGAATTTGCATATCATTCAAAAATTGGGCAGCCTCCTGCATTACAGGCATATCAGAGGTACTTCCCATAATGATACTAACTAATGGTGTCATTTTATTATTATAATTTTTATGTAATTAATTTTCTTTTTTTTATTTTTGCAACGATAAAAATTTTACGTTATGCAACAGATGAATGAAATAAGCGTCAAAGATAAGAAATTTTCTGTAAGTATCAGCGAAAAAGAGATAGAAAATTCTGTTAAAAATTTAGCAAACAGAATAAACGAAGATTATAAAGGCAAGGAAATCACGTTTTTAGGTATCCTGAACGGCTCATTTATGTTTGCTTCTGATTTGATGAAAAACATTAAAAACGAATGTAAAATCAGTTTTATAAAAGTATCGTCATACGAAGGGACTTCAACAACAGGTACGGTAAAACAACTTTTAGGTCTTAACGAAGATTTAGAAGGAAAAGATGTCATAATTATAGAAGATATTGTTGACACTGGTCTTACAATGAAAAATATTTTGGAAATTCTAAAACCCAAAAAGCCCAAAAGCGTAAAAATTGCCACATTAATTTTCAAGCCTGAAAGTTTCAAAGAAGATTTCAAAGTGGATTACATAGGTTTTTCGATTCCAAACGATTTTATTGTAGGTTACGGTCTTGACTATGACGGACTTGGTAGAAACCTTAAAGAAATTTATACTTTAGTAAAATAATAAATTAATTATATTAAATATCAATTTATAAAAAAAAATGTTAAACATAGCAATTTTTGGAGCCCCCGGTGTGGGCAAAGGCACACAATCAGCATTGATTGAAAAGAAATATAATTTAGTTCACATTTCAACTGGCGATATTCTCAGAGAAGAAACCTCAAAAGGTACAGAACTTGGTCTTAAAGCAAAGGCTTATATGGACAAAGGTCAACTTATTCCTGACGAATTAATTATCAACATGTTGGAAAAGAAAGTTGACGAAAACATAAACGCAGAAGGCATTCTTTACGATGGTTTTCCTCGCACAGTAAAACAAGCAGAAGCATTAGACGAAATGTTCAAGAAAAAAGGTCTTAAACTTGATACTTTCCTCTGCCTTAGTGCTGACCATGACACTTTAGTAGCACGTCTTTTGAACAGAGCAAAAGATTCTGGACGCTCCGACGATGCTGATGTCAACGTAATAGAAAACCGTATAAAAGTATACAACGAACAAACGTTGCCAGTTGCAGATTATTACAGAGCGCAAGGCAAAGCCGTAGAAATCAACGGCATAGGTGAGATTAATGACATTTTCAAACTAATTTGTTCGGTAATTGACAATGCAAAATAAACTTTTCATTTTTTTTTAAATTATAATCTTTTAACTAAACACTTGAAGACGTACTAAGTTTTTTAGTACGTCTTTTCTCTTGCTCCTTCCTTCAAAACAGTGATTTCGTAATGTTTTCCATTTGGATTAGACAGTTTTGTATCTCTTAACCAAGGATTTAGAAGTTTCAACATTTTGTAATTTACCGTAACTTGCTTTGCAAAATCATACAAATTAGTTACCGCAGTATCAACAGCGATAGTAGTTGTCGGAATTTCAGGATATAAATCTTTCTCTCTAAACCTAAAACCATATTCTTCCGGATTTGACAACAAAAGTTTGTAAGCCAAAATTCTGTAAACATAACGACCTGTTTCGGAATTGTGTCGCAAATCATAATAAGAGTTTTCTCCCTGATTTCTTATAAGTCGCTGAGCACCAGCCTGACCACAATTATAAGAGGCAGCAACCATTGTCCAATTGCCAAATTTTTCGTAAGCCTGTTTCAAAAATCTGCACGCTGCAACTGTGGACTTTTCGTAATTGTAACGCTCGTCAACCTCTGAATTGATTTCAAGACCGTTTTCTTTGCCCGTTGCTTCAAGAAGTTGCCAAAAACCAACCGCTTTTGCAGGCGAGACTACATTATCCATTCCACTTTCTGCAACACACAAATACAAAAAATCTTGAGGAATATTATTTTCTTTCAAAATTTGCGACATTCTTGGGAAATAACGATTAGCACGTTTTATATACAAAAAAGTTTCAGAATGCCAATACATTGTTTTAATCAACTCTCTTTCAAGCGATTCTCTTACATCAAAACATTCCAAAGGAACTCTTTCTCCACAAAAATCAAGTTGTTCGGGTAAAACCGGCAAATAATTGGTGAAATTTTCTTTCATATCCGCTTTGTAAGAACTCTCGGAATTATCTTCCGTTGCTTGCACAAAAAGTTTCAAAGCCGCAAATGCAATTGCAAAAAACGTTAAAATGTATGCAACATACAAAAGTTTTTTGCCCGAATTTGGATTATTTAAAGCCATTTTTATTACTTTTATTAAATTTTTGTCAAGATTAGAAAAACAAAAACCATGCAATCTTTACAAAATAAAATGTATTTTTTTATATATTTCATCGCATAATATATTTTTTTTAATTTTGCAAATTTGCCTTTAAATTTACACACTTTTTTTATGTGTTTTTTCTAATTCACGTTTTTTTATATTATTTTATTTTGACAAAACACTTAATTTAATATATTGTAATAAAGTTTTTCTTTATTTGTTAAATATTATTAAATACAAAAATTTTATAATGGTTTTTACTGTAAAAAATTGATTTATAGCGATTTCATACAATTGATGAAGTTATAAAAAATGTATTAAAATCGATTTCATCCAATTGATGAAGTTGTAAAAAATGTATTAAAATCGATTTCATCCAATTGAT
>CAJOGF010000011.1 GCA_905233995.1 uncultured Bacteroidales bacterium
AGACTATATCACAACTCTTTCCCGTGCCGCCACCCGCCTGACGAAATGACAATTCCCTTAACCGTCCGACTTCTTGCATTAGCATAGGCGAGGTTTGTGCCTGAAAAACGTATATCTTGCTGCCTCCATAATTGGCAAGCCTTAAGAATTTGTCATCGGAGAGTTCCTCCAATAATTTTTTTCTGTCTACCGGGGCGATTATATTTTCCATGTTTAATATTTATTCCTGTTGTTTTGCACTATAGGTTTTCTTTCTTACAAACTCTGCCCGTGCTTGTTTGTTTTTTATTTGTCTTAATGTTTCAGGCAGAATTGGCTCCAAGAAGTATAAATTTATTTCTTTGTTTTTGAATTTAAAAACTTCTGAAGGCAGCAAAATGAGTTCGTAATTGAATTTTATACCTATTTTTTTTCTTATTGCAGCGGTATTGTAGAAAAAATTGCTGTTATAGGCTTCTACAAAAATTGGAACAATGGCTAAATTGTTCTCAACTGCTTTGTCAATAAAATTTTTTTTCCAAGGTAAATCTTGAATTTTGCCGTTAATTTTTCTTGAACACAATCCCGCAGGAAAAACACATATATCATCTTGTGATTGAAAAAGTTGCTGTATATCGTTAGCATTTTTCTCTGAGGCGTGTCCGTAGACATTAATACCGCAAAAAACTGGTTTTAGATTATCTATATTCAAAAGCAATTCGTTGACAACGGCTGTTGCTTTTTTGAAATTTTTGTTTACCGACTTAATCACGGCAAGTCCGTCAATTCCGCCCAAAGGGTGATTCGCGGTAAAAACGTAACGGGTCTGTTTATCAAGTTTTTCCAAACCGTAACAATTGATTTTAATATTTAAGTCTTTGAAAACTGCGTCTATGAAATCAATGCCGTACAAATCTCCGTATAAAGTAAGTAGCCGGTTGATTTGGTCTTGACAAATGATTTTTTTCAAAAGTCCTAAGACAAATCTCGGCAATTTATTATAAAGCGATGGATTTTTTGTCTTTATAATATTTTCAATATCAATAAGTTTAGAGTTGTTTTCCAAAACTTGAAAATTGCTAAAAATTGTTTCAAGTCGCAAAGGTAGGAAATATTTTTTTGTTAAAAAAAAAATCACTGAAGTTTATTACAAAAGGTTTTGCTATTTTATAAGGAAAATCTTGTTTTTTTTACTCCTTAACTATTTTCAATTTTTTTATTTCTGGTTGACATTAAAAAAATGTAATTAACACTTGTATTTTGTTGAAGTATGCTCAATAAAATGTATAATATTCGCTAAAAAAGTCTTTTTTATTAAAAAGATAAAAAAAATATTTTTTTTATCGTCTTAATAATTAAAACGTTAAATTTTATTTCGTAAAAAAGTGGTAAAAAGTGGCGGAAAGTGGTTGAAATGTCAAAAAAAAACTCTAATTTTGAGTGCTTTTTTAAATGAACTATCATGTGCATTTTTACAGGAGATTTTCAAATAAAAATAGACCCGAAAGGTCGTTTTGTTTTCCCTTCTGCGTTTTTGGGGCAGTTGTCGGAAGACGATTCTAAGACTTTTGTGGTAAAAAAAGATCTCTATGAAAAATGCTTAACCGTTTACACTCAAAGCAGTTGGCGGGAGAGAGTTGAGACTATAAAGTCGCGTCTTAATCCTTTCAACAAGGTGCATAATAGTTTTTTGAGGGAATTTTTCAAGGATACGGCAGAGGTAGAACTTGATTCAAGCAACCGGCTTTTAGTTCCGAAAAGGCTGGCTGAAGATGTTGGACTTGAAAAAGATATTTGCGTTATCGGTTTGGGCGACAAAATCGAAGTTTGGAGTACTCAGGCTTTTGAAGATAGTCGTCCCTCTAAAGAGGATTTTGCAAATTTGGCTCAAGAATTATTATGTAATTAATTTTTTTAAACATTTAAGACACAAGAAAAATGGCTGAAAAAAATTTTTATCACAATCCTGTATTATTGCAAGAGTGTATCGAAGGCTTGAATATCATCCCCTCCGGAGTGTATGCTGATGTTACTTTCGGTGGGGGAGGACATTCGAGAGAAATTCTAAAGCATTTGGGTTCAAAGGGAAAACTTTTTGTGTTTGACCAAGATTTAGATGCAATGGAAAATGTGCCGAAAGACAATCGTGTTTTTTTTTTCAGAACCAATTTTAAATATTATGCGCAGTTTTTAAGACTTGCGGGTTACGAAAAAATTGACGGTGTGATTGCTGACCTTGGAGTGTCGAGTCATCATTTTGACGATGCTCGCCGAGGTTTTTCTTTTCGTTATGATGTGCCGTTGGATATGAGAATGAATCTTGATTCGGATTTTTCTGCTGTTGATTTGATAAATGGTTATGATACTTTCCGGTTAACAAAAATATTCTCAGAATATGGCGAAATAAAAAATGCGTCAAGACTTGCCTTAGCAATCGAAAATTATAGAAAAAACAAAAAAATAATCTCTGTAGGCGACTTTATGGAGGCAATAAAGGCGTATATCCCAAAATTCGGAGAAAACAAATTTTTGGCAACCGTATTTCAGGCTATAAGAATAGAGGTTAACGATGAAATTGAGGTTTTGAAAAGTTTTTTAACAGCCTCTAAATCGGTCTTGAAAAAAAACGGAAGGTTGGTTGTAATTTCTTATCATTCGCTTGAAGATAGACCGGTTAAAAATTTTTTAAAGTCAGGAAATTTTGAGGGCAAACAAGAAAAAGATGTTTATGGAAACATAATAGCACCTTTTTCGTTGGTTAATCGTAAGGTTATAACCCCTGATGACAAGGAAATGGAAAATAATTCGCGCTCAAGAAGCGCAAAACTCAGAATAGCGGAACGTACTGTATATTAAAAGTCAAAGAATTACGTTGATGGAAGATATTGTAGATAGGGAAAACAAGGAAAATGAAAATGAAGAATCTCAAACCTTAAACGATGCATACGACAAGGTTTCCTCTTTAGGTCCTCCGAATGTGCTTGACGGTTATTTTTCGTCTATGACAAACGAAAATAATTCCGAATTAGGTGAAGAATTAGGCGATATTAAGGTGTCGGATACCGTTATGGACTCTGAAGATTTTTCTTCTAATTCTTTTGAAGAAGACAATCAACAAGAGTTGAATACGGGACAAAAAGAAGTAAAATTTTCTGTAAAAAACGTTTTGGACGGAAGTATTTTTACTAAGGAATTTGTCGCTATTGTTTTTCCGTATATCTTTTTTATAGGTTTATTGTTTGTGCTGTATATTTTCAATAGAAATGTAGCAGAGTCTTTGATTAGAGAAAATATGGTTTTAAGGTCTCAAGTAAGAGATTTAAGAGCAGAGTCGATAATCATTGCGTCAGAACTTATGAGTATAAGTAAGGAAACGGAGATTGCAACAAAGATTTCCAAAAAAAATCTTGGAATATATTCGCAAAGTTCACCTCCGCTAATTTTTTATATTGACAAGTTTGAAAGGGTTGATTCGTTGAAACAAGACATCTTTGAGCCTTCAGAAGACGAAGACGATTTTGAATATCCGGGTGGCTATTAACAAAAAATGATTTTGAAAACCAAATCAAAACATTAAAAAAAGAGAAAAAGAAGTGAAAGATATTAAGCGAAATATTACTATAAAATTGTTTTCTATCTACGGTTTTATCGTCTTGGCTTTGCTATCGGTAATAATTAAGATTATGGTGATTCAGACGCAAGACCCCGATACATGGAAAGGCGATATGATGTCATCTAAGGTAGATACGATAAGGGCTTTTAGAGGCGATATTTACGATTGTGAAGGTAGGCTTCTTGCTACTTCAATTCCGTCATATACAGTTCATTGGGATATGACTGTAAAAAATCTTTATTCAGGTAGAGAACTTTATGCCAAATATATTGACTCTTTGTCGATATGTATGAGCGATTTTTTTAAGGACAAAACGCCTCAAGAATATAGAAAATTTTTTGATTCAGCCCGACAAAACGAAAGATTAAAACGATATTATCCGATTAAGAATAATCTTACTTTTTCTCAAAAGGTTACATTGAAGACTTTTCCTATTATGAGAGAGGCAAGAAATACGAGTGGTGTGATTTTTCAGGCTCAATACCGAAGACATTTGCCGCATAAATCTTTGGCTCGTAGAACGATAGGTTTTGTGGGAAGTTCGCGCGTTGGTCTTGAAGGCGCATACGATGCTCAACTTCATGGCAGAAACGGAAAAAAACTTATGATAAAACTGCCTTCAAGCGAATATTATCCTATTAGTTATGACGATGAAATAGAACCTGTTGATGGAAGCGATGTGATTTCAACGCTTGATGTTAATATTCAGGATATTGCCGAGCAAAGCCTTTTGAAACAACTTCAGAGGTGTGATGCAAAATACGGTTGTGCTGTTGTTATGGAGGTAAAAACAGGTAAAATTCGCGCAATGGCAAATTTAAATGCAAAAATCGACACTGCAACAGGAAAAATTTTGGGATATGTTGAAGGTGAAAATCATGCCGTTGGAACGTTGATGGAGCCGGGTTCTACTTTCAAATTACCGTCGCTTATTGCTGTTCTTGAAAAAACAAATGGTGAGATAACCGATTCTATTAACCTCGGAGATGGAGAATTGATAATCAACGATCATATAATTAGGGACGACCATCCTTTGCAAGGTTATCGTTCGATAAGAGAAATTTTTGAAAAATCTTCAAATGTTGGTATGGCAAAGTTGGTTTTTGAAACTTTCAAAAGCGATAGCCGTGATTTTATTAATAGGTTGTATTATATGCACCTGAAAGAAAAAACTGGAATTGATATTCACGGTGAAGGTGAGCCTCAAATCAGACATCCAAAAGACAAATTATGGTGGGTTGGTTCTCTTGCTGCTATTGCATACGGTTATGAAGTAAGGCTGACACCGCTTCAGATTCTGACTTTTTATAATGCCATTGCCAATAATGGTGTAATGTTGAAACCTCATTTAATGGAGGCTATTCGTACTCGTAACGGCAAAAAAACAATTTCAAGTCCTGAAATTTTACATTCGTCAATTTGTGGAAAAGGTACTTTACAAAAAGTTCAGCAATTGTTGATTGGTGTTGTTGAAAGTGGAACTGCAGTTAATCTCAAAACTCCAAATTATACTATTGCAGGCAAAACTGGTACGGCTCAGATTGCTCAAGGAAAAACTGGTTACAAAACAGAATCTGGTTATGCAAGACATTCTGCCTCGTTTGTTGGTTATTTCCCTGCTGAAAAACCAAAGTATTCTTGTATTGTTGTTATTAATTCGCCGTCAAAATATTCGTATTACGGAGGAGTTGTTGCCGGACCTGTGTTCAGGGAAATTGCTGACAAATTGTACTCAAAAGATTATGAATTGACAATTGGAAAAGAGTTCAACCTCTTGAATTATGAAAATAAAACACAAATACCACACTCCAAAAGTGGAAGAAAAGAGGTTTTGGATAGACTTTTCAGCGCATTTAATATTCAGGCAGAAAACGTTAAAGATTCACAAACACCTTTTGTATATACTTCAAAGGGAAATAATGGAATAAGACTTGACGCTTTTTCGATGCGCAAAGGCGTAATGCCTGATGTAAAAGGTATGGGCTTAAGAGATGCTCTGTATATTTTAAGAAACAAAAAACTTAAAGTTACTGTTGTTGGAAGAGGCGAGGTGAAAAAACAGTCCATTGCGCCCGGCACAACAGTCAGCGAAGGAACAAAAGTAACTATTGAACTCGGCTAAAAATTATTAATCTTAGAAAAAAATGGAACTTCAGAAAATATTAAAGCGTACAAAAATTCTTGAAAGCAATTTTAAGAATTTTGATATTGACATTTCAAATATAACTTGTGATTCTCGTCAAGTTGAAAAGGGTAGTTTGTTTGTTGCTGTTAAAGGCGAAAAAATAGACGGACATTCTTTTGTTGGTCAGGTTTCGGAAAAAGGCGTTTCGGCGGTGCTTTGCGAAGTTTTGCCTCAAAACCTGAAAGAAAATGTTTGTTATATAAAAGTTGAAGACACTCGACAAGAATTGTCAAATGTCTCTTGCGAATTTTATGACAATCCGTCAGAAAAGTTAATTTTGACAGGTGTTACAGGTACAAACGGCAAAACAACAACTGCAACATTATTGTACAAATTGTTTAGTGCCTTGGGTTTTAAGTCAGGATTGATTTCTACTGTTGAAAACTACGTTGATACTGATGTTTATCCTACTGCTAATACAACACCGGGACCTTTGGTTATCAACTCTCTTTTGGCAAAAATGGTTGAAAAAGGGTGTCAATATTGTTTTATGGAGGTGAGTTCTCATTCGGTGGTTCAAAAAAGGATTCACGGATTAAAGTTTTCTCTTGGTATTTTTTCTAATATTACTCTTGACCATTTGGACTATCACAAAACATTTCAAGAGTATATCAAAGCGAAGAAAGGCTTTTTTGATTCGTTAGACCAAGATGCGTTTGCTCTTGTAAATGGCGATGACAAAAATGGAATGGTAATGGTTCAAAATTCAAAAGCGAAAGTAAAAACTTATGGGTTGAAAGGCTTTTATGATTTCAATGCTTCGATTTTGGAATGTGGTTTTGAAGGAATGTTGCTTAATATCTGTGGAAAAGAAATGTGGTCTTTCTTGCCCGGAGAGTTCAATGCTTATAATATTTTGGCAGTATATTCGGCTGCGGTTTTGTTAGGACAGTCGGTAGATGAGGTACTTCAGACTTTAAGTGCGTTACATTCGGTAAGAGGGCGTTTTGATATTGTTAATATTTCAAAAATTACTGCAATTGTAGACTATGCTCACACTCCTGACGCTTTGGAAAATGTCTTGAATACAATTGGTGAAATAAGGCGTGAGAGTGGAAAAGATAATGTCTTAATAACAGTTTGCGGTTGTGGTGGCGACCGTGATAAGTCAAAACGTCCACTAATGGCAAAAATTGCTTGTAGACTTTCAGATAAAGTTGTCCTTACATCCGATAATCCGAGAACTGAAAATCCTGAAAGTATTTTGGACGATATGTATGCTGGTCTTGAGAATAAGGATTTAGCGAAAGCAGTAAGAATTTCTGACAGAAAGTCTGCTATACTTTCCGCTTGTATGATGGCTCGTGAAGGCGATATTATTTTGATAGCCGGCAAGGGACATGAAACATATCAAGAAATTAATGGAGTAAAACATCATTTCGACGACAAAGAAACGGTCAGCGAAATACTAAAAGGAATTTCTAAAAATTAGACGTAAAGAAAAATGTTGTATTATTTGTTTGATTGGTTGCAACAATATAATTTTCCGGGTGCGAGATTATTTTCTTATATATCTTTCCGCTCGGCAATGGCAGTTATTTTCTCTCTTGTTTTTACAATGTCAATTGGCAGACATCTGATTGATTATTTGAGAAAAAAACAAGTAGGGGAGAGTGTCAGGAGTTTGTATCTTGAAGGTCAGCAACAAAAAGAGGGAACTCCTACTATGGGTGGTATTATAATTATTGGTGCTATCTTAATTCCTGTTTTTTTGTTGTGTAAATTGTCGAATATTTACGTTATACTTTTGATTTTTACCACTTTATGGCTTGGTGCAATTGGATTTTTAGACGATTACATCAAGATTTTTAAGAAAAATAAGGACGGTTTAAGCGGCAAATACAAACTTATAGGGCAAATTTCGTTGGGAATTGTGATTGGCACTACAATTTATTTAAGTCCTGATATTGTTATAAGGGAAAACATAAAACTCGAACCTGCTACAGTGTCGTCTTTATTGCAAGATGAAACTGATGATAGTCAGGTTGTTAGTAGTGTAACTGATGTTAAATCGCTAAAAACTACAGTTCCTTTTTTGAAAAACAACGAGTTTGATTATTCAAAAATTCTGTTTTTTTTGGATTCTGAAAAATACGGTTGGCTATCGGGCATTATTTTTATTCTTGTTGTTACTTTTATCATTACCGCCGTCTCTAACGGTGCAAACATAACTGACGGTATTGATGGTTTGGCTTCAAGCACTTCGGCAGTATCGGCGGCAACGCTTTTGGTGTTTGCATACGTATCGGGAAACGTGATTTTTTCGCAATACCTTAATATAATGTATATTCCGGGTATTGGCGAATTGGTGGTTTTTACCTCTGCTTTTATTGGTGCAACAGTTGGCTTTTTGTGGTTTAATGCTTATCCTGCACAAATTTTTATGGGAGATACTGGAAGTTTGACAATAGGCGGTATAATTGCAGTTTTGGCAATTTTGGTTAGGAAAGAACTCTTGATTCCTATTTTCTGCGGTATTTTCTTGATTGAAAATTTGAGCGTTATGTTGCAGGTGTGGTATTTCAAGAAGACAATAAAAAAATACGGACAAGGTTTGCATTTATTTTTGATGGCTCCTTTGCATCATCATTTTCAGAAAAAAGGAATGCATGAATCAAAAATTGTTGCGAGATTCTTGATTATTACGATTGTTTTGGCAGTGGTCTCGGTGTTAACTTTAAAAATAAGATAACAAAATGGAAAAAATTGTGGTTTTGGGAGCCGGCGAAAGCGGTGTCGGTGCAGCGGTTTTAGCAAAGAAAAATGGTTTTGAAGTGTTTGTTTCTGATTTTTCTGCTATAAAAGATAATTATAAACAGATTCTTAAAGAAAACTCTATTCCGTTTGAAGAAGGTGGTCATACCGCAGAAAAAATTCTTCAAGCCAAAGAAATCATAAAATCACCGGGGATAAAAGAAAATGCCCCTATTGTTGAAAAAGCAAGAGAAAAAAATATTCCAATTATTTCGGAAATCGAATTTGCTTTTAAGTTTTTACCCAAAAATGCAAAAACAATTTGTGTAACTGGTAGTAATGGTAAAACTACTACTACTGAATTGATTTATAGTATGTTGAAGAAAATGGGTAAACCTTCAGAAATGTGTGGCAATATTGGAAAAAGTTTTGCGATGACATTATCAGAAAGTAGCAAGGCAGAATATTATGTTTTGGAACTTTCAAGTTTTCAGTTGGACGGAATGTATGATTTTAGGGCTGATGTTGCTATTTTGTTGAACATAACTCCCGATCATCTCGACCGTTATGATTGGAAATTGGAGAATTATGCCGCTTCAAAATTCAGAATAACTCAAAATCAGAATATTTCGGATGCTTTCATTTATTTTTCTGATGACAAAAATATCGAAAAAGAAATGAAAAAGCATACTTTAAAACAAAAACTTTATCCTTTTAATTTGTCAAGTGATATTTTAAAGAATTTTGCTGACTGTAAACTCAAAGGTATTCATAACTTTTTGAATATTACTGCTGCGCTTTTGGCTATCAAGCATTTAGGTCTTGATTTAAATTTGGCAACAAAAGCCGCTGAAGAGTTTTCGCCGGTTGAACATCGTATAGAGCCTTCTGGAATGATTAACGGAGTTGAATATATTAATGATTCAAAGGCAACTAATGTTGACGCTGTTTGGTATGCGTTGGAGGCAATTAAAACAAAAGTTGTTTTGATTTTGGGCGGTGTTGATAAAGGAAACGATTATAGTCAACTTTATCCTTTCTTAAAGGAAAAAGTTACGGCAATTGTCGCGATGGGAAAAGATAATTCACTAATTCATAAAGCATTTGATAATCGTATTGAAGTTTTTGACACTTCAAGCATGGATTCATGTTTAGAAATGTGTATTAAAATTGCAAAACCCGGAGAAACGGTTTTGTTGTCGCCGGCTTGTGCAAGTTTCGATCTTTTTACGTGTTATGAAGATAGAGGCGAGCAATTCAAGGCTGGAGTCAGCAAAAGAATGAAATAGTACAAGAAAAATGGAAAAATTTTTTGATCTTCTAAAAGGCGACCGTGTTATTTGGTTTATAGTGGCTTTGCTTTCTGGCATAGGGCTGATTGAAGTTTTTAGTTCAACTTCAATGCTTGCTTATAGGTATCAGGATGGTCAAACCTCGCATTATTTTATTAGACATTTGTTTTTTATTTTGCTTGGTTTTGCTGTGATGTTTACCTTGTGTCGTGTTTCATACAAACATTTGTACAAGTTGGCAGGCGTTTTTTTGGTGTTTTGTGTCTTTTTATTGGTTTTGACGTATATAAAAGGTGTCGCAACAAATAGTGCAAAACGTTGGTTGGATATAGGAGGATTAAGTTTTCAGACTTCTGACGTTGCAAAATTATCTTTGATGATTTATTTGGCAAAGGTGTTGTCGCAGGCTCGACAAGAAGGCGTGAAGATGTGGGACGTTTACAAAAAATGCTTGTTAGCAGTTGGAGTGGTTTGTGGTTTGATTTTGCCTTCCAATTTTTCAACGGCTTTTCTTGTTGGATTGGCTTCGCTTTTTGTGATGTTTGTGGGTAATATTCGTCCAAAGTGGCTTTTGGCGACGGTTGGAGTTGCTGTGGTTTGTTTTGGATTGTTTGTTGCTTTTGTGGAACTTACTGGTGCTGAGGGAACAAGAGTTGGAACTTGGTCAAAAAGAATTGAAACTTTTTTCGGTTCTGAAACAAGCAAAGATGCCCAGTTTCAGTCGCAACAAGCAAAAATTGCAATTGCGTTAGGAGATATTATAGGCAAAGGTCCCGGAAATTCAAATCAAAGAAATATTCTTCCTCACCCATATTCAGATTTTATTTTTGCAATAATAGTTGAAGAGGGTGGTTTAATTGTTGGATTGTTTGTTGTGGTTTTGTATTCGGTGTTTTTTGCCCGATGTATAAAAATTACAAGAAATAGTGAAAAGGCTTTCCCCGCATTTATGGTTTTAGGTTTGTCGTTAAATATTATGTTTCAGGCGGTTGTGAATATGCTTGTGGCTGTCAGCATAATTCCCGTAACGGGTCAGACATTACCTTTTGTAAGTATGGGAGGTACATCTATACTTTTTAATTCGGTAGCAGTTGGCATTATTCTTAATGTATCGCGTTATACGGCTAAAAAAGAAACTGTAGAAGATATTGAAGAAAATCAAGAAGTTGAAGAAGTGGTTGATTATCCGTTTATTGCCGGATAATATAAAATAAGGAGGTTTTAACAAAAATGAAAGTTCTTATAGGCGGAGGAGGCACCGGCGGACATGTTTTTCCGGCAATTGCAATTGCAAAGGCTTTGAAAAAAGAGGATAATAATATCGAACTCCTTTTTGTTGGTGCGTTAGGCAAAATCGAAATGGAGAAAGTCCCTGCGGAAGGTTTCAAAATAATTGGACTTCCTTCTGCTGGTTTTCAAAGAAAACAGATTTTCAAAAACATAACTTTGCCTTTCAAACTTGCAAAGTGTATGTTGATGTCAAAAAAAATTATAAAAGATTTTTCTCCAGACATTGCCGTTGGCGTAGGCGGATATGCAAGTGGTCCTATTTTGAAAGCGGCTGCAAATGCTGGTATTCCTATTGTGATTCAGGAGCAAAATTCTCATGCGGGACTCACAAATCGTCTTTTAGCGGAAAAAGCCGTAAAAGTTTTTACCGCATACGAAGGCATGGAAAAATATTTTGACAAAAGTAAAATTGTCTTGACAGGTAATCCTGTTAGACCAGATATTGTTGAAAATAATGCTTCAAGAGAAGAGGCATTGAAATATTTTGGACTTGTGCCTAATAAAAAAACTTTGCTTTCGTTGGGTGGAAGTCTTGGTGCAGGAACGATTAATAAAAGTATTCTCTCTAAAGTAGAACAACTTCAAGAGTCTGGGATTCAGGTAATTTGGCAGACAGGAAAATACTATTTTGATTCTATTGAAAAAGAATTGAAGCAAAAAAATTGTCCAGATATTCATGCAATGCCTTTTATAAGTCGTATGGATTTGGCTTACAAAATCTCTGACGTTGTGATTTCAAGGTCGGGTGCGTTGTCGGTTTCAGAATTGTGCATTGCAGGTAAGCCGGTTGTGTTTGTACCCTCACCGAATGTTGCAGAAGACCATCAAACAAAAAATGCTGAAGCATTAGTTTCAAAATCCGCCGCTATGATGGTTAGTGATATTCAAGCCCAAGAAAAGTTGGTTGAACTTGTCTTAGAGTTATGTAAAGACGAAAAAAAGCAAACTTTACTAAAAAATAATATTGAAAAATTGGCAATTTCAAACTCTTCTTGTATTATTGCAAGGGAAATTATAAATTTAGCAAAAAAATAAATATGTATTTTTTTGTAGAAAAAAAAAAAGTATATATTTTTACGCTGTGAAAATTGTAAGAATATGAAACGTACAAGTGTTATTATATATGTGCTTGCTGTTGTTGTTGCAGCGTTTGCCTTTCAAGGTTGTGGCACATCTATTGGCGAAAATATCTCTCTGACTAAGACAAAGTTAGAGACTTCGTTAGCAAACAAAACCGAACTCGTGGTTGACAACATGATTGAGGTTTATAGTAATTGGGACGATTTAAGTTTTCAAAACGAATTTGACGATGCTATGATGGGTGCATTGTCGAATAATCATATTAGTTTGTCGTCTGATTTAAACGGAGTTGATGTAAGAAAAAAAATTGCTTTGTTAAATCTTTATAAACAAGCGATTCAGGAATATGCTTCTTTGGCAGATGAGGGTTTGACAGGAAAGCAAGCCTCTTTTTCAAAATGTTGCAGTGCAATTCAGAAGGAATATGAAAATTTAGGCGATTCAGCGGCTTTAGCGTATGCTAAAAGAATTAATTCTTATTTAAAATCTACAAGATACGATCAAAACGAGGTTGTTAGGATTCTTCTTGTTGACCTTGAAATGATTTGGAAAGGCGATGCAGAAAGTCTAAATGAAAAACTTTCAGATAGTTTCCAAAAATTTCAGACATCGCTTGCAAATATTCCTGATGATAGTTTTTCGGCTGAAAAACTATCAAAATATGTGTATCAGCCGTATGAAGGCAAACGCAATCTTGTTCAGGCTTATAAACTAAACCTTATTAAAGCAAGGCGTCAAGAATTGAAAAAAGTTGTTCAGAAACAAGATAATATTTCGTCAGCAATTTATTGTGTAAATTGTGCTTTGACGGAATTTTTGAAACGCGATACCGACAAAACGGCAATCGTAAATTATCTCAGTAGAGTTGATATTCTGCTTGGCGATAATGCTAAAACAGAATCAGAAGATTAATTAACAATTTGATATTTCTTTTTGGAAATGAATCATTTTGACAAAATTAATTACGTATATTTTTTAGGCGTAGGTGGAATTGGAATGAGTGCTTTGGCTCGTTATTTCAATTTTTGCGGTAAAAAGGTTTTTGGTTATGACCTTACTGCTTCGCCTCTTACTTTAAAACTTGAACAAGAGGGAATAAGTGTTGTTTATAGTGATGATGTATCGCTTATTCCTAAAGAATGTTTGACCTATAAAGACCAAACTATGGTTATATTTACCCCTGCCGTTCCGCAAGATAACAAGATTTTTGGTTATTTTGCTGTCAATCGTTATTTTATGCTGAAGCGAGCAAGGGTTTTAGGTATGATTTCTGACAATTATAGCCTTATCGCCGTTGCCGGAACTCATGGCAAAACTACAACTTCAAGTGTGATTGCAAATATATTAAGGTGTAATAGCAGAAATAGTTTTGCTTTTTTGGGTGGCATTTCAAAAAATCTTGATAGTAATTTGATGTTGCCAGAAAACAAAGAGGCTTTTGACGATAAAAAATCATTGCTTGTTGCGGAGGCTGACGAATTTGACCGTTCTTTCCTTTGGCTTACTCCGCAAATTTCGGTAATCACATACGTTGATGCGGATCATCTTGATATTTACAAAGATAGAGATGATATTATTGAAACATTCAACCGTTTTGCACAAAAAACAAATCCTTCAGGAGCGGTAGTTGTTAACAAAAAAATTTCGGATTTGATTTCACTAACAAATATCAAAAAAATTATCTATTCCGAAAGCGATTCGGAGACGGATTATTATGCGGAAAACATAAGACTCGAAAACGGAAGTTTTATTGTTGACGCTTGTACTCCTTTTGGTGTAATCAAAGATATTAAAATCGGTGCAAAAGGTAGAGTGAACATCGAAAATACTATGGCGTGTATTGCCGCTTGCAAGTTAGCGGGTATTGACGATAAGATTATAAAAGAAGGTATTGAAGGTTTTTGCGGCGTAAAACGTCGTATGGATTTTCAGTTTCAGAACTCCTCTACCGTTTATATTGACGATTATGCTCATCATCCGAGAGAATTATCGTCTACGATTTCATCGGTTAGGGAATTGTTTGCGGATAGACGTTTGATTGGAATTTTTCAACCTCATTTGTATTCGAGAACAAGAGATTTCGCAACTGATTTTGCTAAAAGTCTTGACTTGTTGGACTCGGTTATTCTTATGGATATTTATCCAGCAAGAGAAAAACCGATTCCCGGAGTGGATTCGAGATTGATTGCTGGTCAGATGAAAAATAAAAATACTTGTCTTATCAACGACAAGGACAAAATAATAGAAAAGGTTTTGGAGCAAAAAGACGGTAGCGTTATTTTGACTCTTGGTGCTGGAAATATTGATAGGTTGGTTCAACCGTTAAAACAAGCGTTAGAAAATAAAAATTAATGAAAGTCTCAAAACGTAAAATATTTAAATTGTCGTTGGCTTTAACACTTCTTTTGATGATGTGTTGGGCTTCGAGCCGATTTCATAATACTCGGTGCGATGAGATTGTAATTAATGTTGACACAACACCTGAAGTTCATTTTGTGGAGCCTAATGATGTTTTGCAATTGATTTATTCTGTTGACAAAAATATTCAAGGGTATAAAATGGATAGTATTAATATTTATAGAATTGACAGTGTTCTTAAAAGTCATCCTTTTATCCAAAGTGCGTCAATCTATAAGACTATATCAGGCAAACTTAAAATTGATATTACTCAAAGAAAACCTTTGCTAATGGTGATTTGTAGCAACGGCAAATCGTATTATATTGACAATAATGGGGTTGTATTTGAAACATTTGATAAATCTTCTCCTTCGGTTGTGGTTGCTAATGGATTCATAAAAGATAATTTTGATTTTTCAGGCGGTAAGGTTTATAAAATTGATTACAAAAATACTCAAGGAAAAGATGTTAACGCTGATCTTTTTAGGTTAATAAAACTGATTGACAGTGATGACTTTTGGAGAGATCAAATAGAACAAATTTATGTAAATGAACTTTCGGAATACGACCTTGTGCCTATGCTTGGAAATCAAATCTTGTCCATAGGTTCGATTGAGGATTATGACAGAAAAATGCACATTCTCAAAGAGTTCTATTTCAAAGGTTTAAAAAAAACAGGTTGGAATGCTTACAAGCAGATTTCTGTTAAATACAAAAATCAAATTGTTTGTAAACGTGTTAAAAAAACAGAAAATATTTAATATTGACATTCGGACAAAACTAATATAGTGTATGACTACTAAAAATCAGATTGTTGCCGCAGTTGATATAGGAACAACTAAAGTTGTTGCTGTTGCGGGCATAAGAGACGAATTCGGGAAAATCAATATTTTAGGGTACGGGATATCCGAGTCGAAGGGTGTTGTCAGAGGCTCGGTTCAGAACGTAAGTGAAGTTTCAGCCGCTATCAACAATGCGGTTGCAAAATGCAAGTCAACCTCAGGGTGTGATTTCAAAAATATTTTTGTCGGTATAGCGGGGCAAAATGTGCGAGTTGAGGTAAATACTCATTCCAAATTTATTGACTCTGGTATTATTCGACAAGCAGATATTGAGCAACTTACCAAAGAGGTTTATACTATTAGTAAAGATGCCGGAGAGGAAATTATTCATGTGATTCCTCAAGGTTACACTGTTGATGGTGGTAAAGTTTTTGGTAATGTAGCAGGTTGTACCGGCAGAAAACTCGAAGGAAAGTTTTTTGTCGCAGTTGGTAGGGCAAATTGTGTTTCTGCAATTCGTCAAGCCGTTACTTTGAGCGGACTGAATATTGTTAAAATTATTCTTGAACCTATCGCTTCTGGAGAGGCAGTTTTGACTGAAGACGAAAAAGAGGCTGGTGTTCTTGTTGCTGATTTTGGCGGTGGAAAAACTGATATTGCCGTTTATCAGCAAAAAGTGCTCAAAACAACTTCTTACGTTCCATTTGGCGGAAATGCAATAACGGCAGATATTCAAAAGGCATGTCAATTGTTAGAGCGTCAAGCCGAAAAACTTAAAATTGAATACGGTTCAGCCCTTAATTTGTCCGAATACAGCAAAAAAATGGCCGTTGTACCCGGATTCGGTTCTACAAAAGAGGTGTTATTTTCAGACCTTGCTAATATTATAAATGCAAGACTTGATGAAATTCTTGGTGGAATTTCCTCTGTGCTTGATAAGGAAGATATTAAAGACTCTTTGGCGGCAGGAGTTGTTATAACAGGTGGTGGTTCTAAAATGACTAATATTCTAAAATTGATAAAATTTAGACTTCCTGTAGAGGTTCGTGTTGGTCAAATCAGAAACGTTCTTCTTCCTTCTGAAAATATTAACGATCCTGCTTTTTCTTCAGCAGTAGGATTGGTGATAAAGGGTTTTGAATATTTGGATTCTTATCGTTTGCAGCAGCAAATGCTAAGTAGTCAGGAGCAGAAATCTCAAAGTCAATCGCAAGAGAAAGAAAAAAAATCTGAAGAGAAAGAAAAGTCGTCAGCCCCTGAAAAAAAGAAAGGCGGTTTTTTTCAAAGATTGAAACGCTTAGCAAGCGATTTTCTTGAAGATCCTGATGACCAATTGAAATAAACATAAATAAACAAACTCTAAAATTTTTACTTATGGCGGAATTAGATAATGGTTCAAACGATACAATGGGTTTCGTTTTTGAAACCAAAAGAAATATAATAAAAGTACTTGGCGTTGGTGGTGGCGGCGGAAATGCTGTCGGACACATGTTTGAGTATGGTATTAAAGACGTTGATTTTATTGTCGCAAATACTGATAATCAGGTTTTGGCAGTTAGTAAAATTCCTACCAAAATTCAACTTGGTGAGACAGTAACTCAAGGTCTTGGTGCAGGTAATAATCCTGAAAACGGAAAAGAGGCTGCAACAGAAAGTATTGAGTCGATTCGTAACGTTCTTGTGGATTCAAAAACCACAAAAATGATTTTTATTACAGCCGGAATGGGTGGAGGAACTGGAACGGGTGCGGCTCCTGTTATCGCAAGACTCGCAAAAGAGGATATGGGTATTTTGACAGTTGCTATTGTTACAATACCTTTTAGATTTGAAGGTCCTAAACGTGTTCGTCAGGCGTTGGTTGGTCTTGAAGAATTGGCAACTTGTGTTGATTCGATGCTTGTGATTGACAACGAAAAAATCAACGAGATTTATGGCGATTTGCCGCTTGATGAGGCTTTCCTTAAAGCCGATGATATTTTGACAATGGCTGCAAAAGGTATTGCTGAAATTATCACTGTTACAGGTAGTGTTAACGTCGACTTTGCTGATGTTAATACTGTTATGAAAGATTCTGGTATTGCTCTTATGGGTACTGGTAGGGCAGAAGGTCCTGAACGCGCCCTTTTAGCGGTTAAGCAGGCTCTGGATTCTCCCCTTCTTAACAATAATGATATTAAAGGTGCAAAAAAACTGCTTCTGAATATATCTTCAAGTAGCAAGGCAAGGTCAACAATGAAGGAGGTAACTTCTATCAATAATTATGTTCAAAAAGAAGCCGGTAATAATGCTGATGTTATTTGGGGAAGTTCAAATGATGAAACACTTGAAGATAAAATTTGTGTTACTGTTATCGCAACAGGATTCAACCCTTCTCAAATTTTAAATCCTTACGAATCGGAAGGGGGCTATAAGCCGCCGCAAGATTTTTCGGATTTTGAAAATAAATCAGTGGAGACTCAAACTAAAACTTCTAAGCAACCTCAAGTTGAAGAGGAGCAAGGATTTAAAGTTGGCGAAGAGGTAGATTTAAGTGGTGATGACATCAATGACGAGAGCGAGGATAATTCTGACACTGAGATAGAAAATGTTGAAGAAGAACCTGTTGAAGTACCTATTCCGAATAGTGGTTTCAAAAGTATAGATTTCACTCTTTTTAGAGACGAGCAGATTAATGACTACGAAAACACTCCCGCATACGAGCGCAAAAATTTGAAAATCAATATCGGTAATTATAAGGACGATAAATATCAAAAATTTGCCTTGTCATAGGTTCTTGTTGGCACTTTTATTGCAGTGAATTTATTTAATAAAAACAATAATTCATCAAAAGAAAATGGCGGCAGAGACTGGACAAAATCTTTTTGAAATCGCATATCCTTTGTTTCAAAGGGTAAATGATAATGATTTTGAATATGTTTACAGAGGGTATTTTGATCACAGCATAACAAAGAAAATTCTTTTTTTGGCTGATACTAATATTGCGAAAGTAACACATCAAAGTCAAGCAACCTTGCAAAAGCGTATTTATTACATTATGGTTGAAGGGTTGCAAAATATAACTCATCATCAGGAGGAAATCGCAAATGATAGAGAGTTTGATAAATATCCTGGAATTTTCGCTATTCAAAAAAATGGTGAAAAATATTTTATTTCAACTGGTAATATTGTCGCTAACGACAAAATTGAAAATCTGAAGTCAAAACTTGATATTATAAATTCGCTTTCGCCAGAGGAGTTGAAAAAAATTCATAGAGAAATTCTATCAAACGGTAATATCTCTGATAAAGGAGGGGCAGGTTTGGGCTTGATTGAGATGTCAAGAAAATCGGGAAACAAACTTCTTTATAGTTTTGAAAAACTTGATGAAGAGTTTACGTATTTTTATCTTCAGACTTTGATTCCTACAGATGCTTCATACGGAAGTCGTGAGCATGGCTCTCATTCTTCGTTGGAGAGTGTCAAGCAGTTGCATAAGCAGATGAATGCCGACAATATTTTGTTGTATTTTAACGGATTTTTCAATCAAGAGAACCTTTTGAGTCTTTTGTCGATTATAAAGTCAAGAATGAATATGCCGCTTACCACTATTAAAATTTCAAATGTAATGGTGGAAATGCTTCAGAATATTATAAAGCATGGTTGTAAAAGTTCGCCAGAAACGGCTGGAGTATCGGGAATGTTTTTCTTAGGTCAGAGTGGAAACGAAACAATTTTGACCTCTGGTAATATTATTCCGAATGAGTCAGTTAAGATGATAACCGAAAGATTGAATTTTGTAAATGGAATGTCAAAAGAGGAACTTTCGGATTATTATGATGATATATTGTTGGATTTTGATACGGCTGATGCTAAAAAAACGGGACTTGGTTTTTCGGATTTGAGAATAAAAAGCGATAGGCCTTTGAAGTTTAAATTTCTGCCGGTAAGCGAAAATGAACAATTTTATTTGTTGCAAACAAGTGTTAAAACCAAAAAATAAGAAAACTTTTTTTACGATATGGAAAAATTTGTTAGAGAAGAAACAGAAGATACACCAGAAATAGTTTTTGATCCTGAAAGTGGAGTTTTTAAAATCTCAAAAATTTCAGTGCCCGAAAACGCGCTTGAATTTTATGCTCCTGTACTTGAATGGATAAAACAATATGCTGAAGAACCCAATATTCAAACAAAGTTTGATTTTGATTTGGAATATGTTAACACTGCTTCAAGCAAACAGGTGATACAAATAATACTTTTGCTTCAGAAAGTTGCTGAAAAAGGTGATGTGCGAGTTCGTTGGTTTTATGAATCAATCGACGAGGACATGAAAGCACTCGGAGCAAGGTACAAAAAACTTGTTAACGTACCTTTTGAACTCGTAGAAATTGACGAATAAAATTTTCGTGAAAAGATTTTGTAAAAACGGTTGTCTGAGTTTTTCAGCAGCCGTTTTTTTTGTGTATTGATAAAAAAACGTTACCTTTGCCGTCATAAAAACGTTATCATTATGAAATATTACGACCCTCGTGCAGATGTATTGTTTAAAAAGATTTTCGGGCGCAACGAAGACCTTACGATTAGTTTTTTGAACGCAATGTTACCGTTAGAAGGTGATGGAAGAGTTCAAACGATAAAGTATTTGCAACCCGAAGAGTTGCCGATAATTCCCGAACTTAAAAACAGCATAGTTGATGTTTTGTGCGTTGATATAAATGGTCGGACATTTGTAGTTGAAATGCAGATGTATTGGACATCGTATTTTAAGCGACGTATACTTTTCAACGCAGCGAAAATGTATGTTACTCAAATTGAAAAAGGAGAAAACTACGACGCTTTAATGCCTGTTTACGGTTTGAATATTGTGAACGATATTTTTGATTCGACGAGTGAGGATTATTATCATCGTTATAAAATGTGCGAGCAGTCAAATCCCGAAAAAACAATTGACGGAATCGAATTATTTTTCTTTGAACTGCCGAAATTTAAGCCGAAAAATTTTTCGGAAAAGAAAATGCAGTTTTTATGGTTGAAATTTTTGACGGAAATCAACGAAAAAACTGTAAACGTAGACCCCGCGCTTTTTGAAAGTCCTGAAATTACCAAAGCGTTGGATATTTGTACCTACTTAACGCAAGAAGAGATTTTGGGTTATGATATGTATTGGGATGCTGTCAGTACAGCCAAAACTCTTGCATCGGGAAAATTTAAGGACGGAATGGACATCGGTCTCGAAAAAGGAGAGAAAATCGGTCTTGTAAAAGGTCGTGCGGAAGGTCGCACCGAACAACTCGTTGAAAGCATTAAAAACCTCATATCTGCCGGTTTTGATTTTGATAAAGCAGTTGAAATGTTAAAAGTTCCTTCCGACCAAATCCCCGAACTCAAACGTTTGGTTTTTAACTCTTAACCTTAATTTAATCTAAAACCTTTGCCATAACTGTTAATTTTTGTTACTTTTGCACATTACAAACCCTATTAAACAATAAAATTTAACTAAAACTTAAAATAAAAATGTTGCAAAATTCAATAGAAATATTACAACGCAACGCAACGCAACGCAACGCAACGCAACGCAACGGTATCTTTATACCTTGATTTAGACACTTTATATATAGTTGATAATATAGAAATCCCTTGCGGACGGAAATAAAAATTCTGTCCGCAAGGGATTTTTGTTTTTGTAAGTTTTATATTTTAAAAATTTTAAAAGATATGACAGAAAAATTAGAAAAAGTCGTAAAGGACGTAACGACAAAAAAGAAATACGTTAAACCCGATTTTGAGGTTTATGAGTTGAATTGGGAAGCACCGCTTTTGAGTGCAAGCGGTCCTAACTCAGATGCGACATTAGGTGCTTCAAGTTATTCAAAGTGGTAAAAAAGGAGGAAAAAAATGGAAAAAACTTTTTTAAGAATTCTGCCCTTGGCAGCGGCAGTTTTGCTTGCAACCTCTTGCAGCAAAGACGAGAACAATGACAATGCAGTTGTAAACAACGGACAGGAAACCGTTCAGACTAAAACCTTGCCGATTTCAATTACGGTAAATCAAAAAGGTCTTTCAAAACTCAGTTGTACCGGCGATATGGAAGAGGATCTTCAACCGATTTTTGAGCCCGGTGATGAACTCGAAATTTATTATAAGGACGGCGGTTTTTTGAAGACGTTAGAAGTTACTGAGGGTAATATCAGCAACGACGGTAAAACCGCAACCTTTGAAGGCGAAATCGTTGGTGGCGGACTTGTAGACGATGTGACAAAGTTAACCGCAAAAATAGGTACTCCGATTACAGCGGCAGTAACCGCAACTTCCCGTGAAGATGCTGTAAAAAAAGGCTGTTATCAGACAGCGGATTTTATATATTCTGCTGAGGGAAACCATATTTCTTTGGAAGAACAAAACGCTTATATTGAAGTTGTTTGGAAAAACCAAGGCGGAGAAACTGTTAATTTTTCGATAGACGGCAACCCTGTTACTTTGAATTTGAACGGCAGCGGACAAGGTTGGATAGTTGTTCCCGACGGAGTATCGCTTACATGTGAAGCCCTTGGCATTACGGAGGCAAAAAAGGCAGAAAAGGCTAATATTTACGGAATAATCCGTAAGTTTGTTCCCGGCGGTTACGTTGACCTCGGCGTTGTATTGGACGATGGAACAGAAGTTTATTTTTCGAGCACTGTTACTTCTACGGGTGTTGCTTGGAGTGCCAAAACTGATGAAGAACGAGCAGATTGGCCTACTGTAAACGAATTTGAAAACCTTGTATCTGATTGTTATTGGCAGTGGGGCAATGACGGTACTAAGAATGGTTATTATGTTTTCAAAATTCATGCCGATGCGGATAAAGGTAAGATTACTAATTCGAGCAGCAATTATTCACCAATTACTCCATATAGTATAGAGGACGACTCGTACATTTTTCTTCCGGTTTCAGATGGCGCCATCGGCTATTACTGGTCGAGAGAGTCCACCGGTGACTATGCGTTTTGTTTGCGCTCCGACGAGGCCGGCGTGTACCCGAAGAACCGCGTTATCCAAAAGACCAAGGGTACGCCGGGGGTTGTTACGGTTCGGCGCAGCAATTAACCATGTTTAACGAATGGATTTTATTAATAAAAACGGCTATCGAAAAATCGGTAGCCGTTTTTTTTTTTGCGACGAACAATTTTTAAAAACCTAAACATCATGGGAAATTATATTCGTTTTGATTGGATGATAAAACGTCTCTTGCGCAACAAAAGTAGTTATGTTGTGTTAGAGGGCTTTTTGAGTGTGCTTTTGAACCGTCAGATAAAGATAAATCAAGTTCTTGAAAGTGAAAGCAATCAAGAAGAAAAAGAACAAAAATTCAACCGTGTTGACCTTCTGGTCGAGGACGAAAACAAGGAGAAAATTTTGATAGAAGTTCAGAACGACCACGAATTGGATTTTTTTCAACGCATGGCTTTCGGCGCATCAAAAATTATCACCGATTATATGAAACTTGGTGAGGCATACAAAACTATACCGAAAGTTTTTTCAATTAATATTGTTTATTTCAGTTTAGGTCAGGGCAAGGGCTATGCTTATCACGGCACGACGGTTTTCAGAAATATGTTCAATGCTGATGATGAACTGAAACTTTCCCCTGCTCAGAAAACTAAATTCGGTGTAGACGAAGTTGCAGGCATTTTCCCTGAATATTATATTTTGCGTGTTAATAAGTTTGACGATGAAGTTACGACACCTTTGAAACAGTGGATTTCATTTTTGAAAACGGGTGAAATACCTGATGCTTTTAACGCTCAGGGCTTGGAAGAGGCTCGTAATATTCTCCGTGTAGATTCCCTCAGTAAAGAGGATCGTCAAGTTTATAAGCGTTATTTGGAAGGTCTCAGTTTGGCTGACGGATTTGGCGCAGGTCGTGCGGAAGGCGAAAGGCAACAAGCCATTGCCATTGCCCGTAATCTAAAAGCCGCAGGGCTTGATATTGACTTTATCGCTCAAAACACAGGTTTAACAAAAGACGAGATTTTAAAACTTTAAAATCCCACAAAAAATTGTCTGTTTGTCGTATGTTAATCTAATGTTAATAAAAAGGCAAAATGAAAATTGCAAGGTGCAAAATGATTTTTCCATAGTGGAGAAGTCAACATTGCAAGGTGCAAAATGATTTTTCCATAGTGGAGAAGTCAACATTGCAAGGTGTAAAATGATTTTTCCATAGTGGAGAAGTCAACATTGCAAGGTGCAAAATGATTTTTCCATAGTGGAGAAGTTAACATTGCAAGGTGCAAAATGATTTTTCCATAGCGGAGAAGTCATCATTGCAAGGTGCAAAAAAGTTTTTCCATAATGGGGAAGAAAAAAATTACAGAAATTTAACAATACCCTTTAACTCTTTTATAATCAGTAACTTACCCTTGAAAAATCGCTTAAAATAAAAAAAGTTGAAAAAAAGTCGGAGAAAAATGTTTGTAATTAACTAAAAATTACTATTTTTGCAGTCCAAAATGTATAAATTTCAAAGATAAGAGAAATGCCTACAATTCAACAATTAGTAAGAAAAGGTAGAAAGACCATTACTGTAAAAAGTAAGTCTCCGGCATTGGATTCTTGTCCTCAGAAACGCGGCGTTTGTATGCGTGTTTATACGACAACCCCTAAGAAACCGAACTCTGCAATGCGCAAAGTTGCCAGAGTAAGGCTTTCTAACAAGAAGGAAGTCAATGCATACATTCCGGGCGAAGGACACAATCTTCAGGAGCACTCTATCGTAATGGTAAGAGGTGGTCGTGTAAAAGATCTCCCTGGTGTACGTTATCACATTATCCGCGGTACTCTTGATACTGCCGGCGTGGCTAACAGAGGTCAACAGAGATCTAAATACGGCGCAAAGAAACCTAAGCAGAAAAAGTAAAATTTTAGTAAAAAAATGAGAAAAGCAAAACCGAAGAAAAGAGTAATTCTTCCCGATCCCGTTTACGGCGATTCACTTGTTACCCGCTTTGTAAACGACATGATGATCGACGGAAAGAAAAGTGTGGCTTTTAAAATTTTCTACAAGGCTTTGGAAATTGTCGGTGAAAAAACAAAAGAAACCGGCAAAACTCCTACCGAAGTGTGGAAAAAGGCTATGGAAAACATTACTCCGGACGTTGAGGTTAAATCTCGCAGAATCGGCGGTGCTACTTTCCAAGTTCCTATGGAAATCCGTCCTGATAGAAAAGAATCTATCGGCGTAAAGCACTTAATCCGTTATGCAAGATTGCGTTCGGGTCATTCTATGGCTGAAAAGTTGGCTGCTGAGATAGTGGCTGCTTACAACGAAGAAGGTGCGGCTTTCAAGAAAAAAGAAGATACTCACCGCATGGCAGAGGCTAACAAGGCTTTTGCATTCTTTAGATTCTAAGACAAAAAAGACATTGAGGGCTTAAAAAAAATGGACAATTTACTTTCATACGTTAGAAATATCGGGATTATGGCTCATATAGACGCTGGCAAAACAACGACTACTGAGCGTATTCTGTATTATACAGGTGTAACCCATCGTATGGGTGAGGTTCATGATGGAGCCGCTACAATGGATTGGATGTCTCAAGAAAAAGAAAGAGGCATCACGATAACTTCCGCTGCTATAACTGCTTATTGGACTTATAACAGTCAAAAACACACTATCAATATTATTGATACTCCCGGACACGTTGATTTCACTGTTGAAGTGGAGAGGTCGTTGAGAGTTTTGGATGGTGCTGTGGCAGTTTTTTGTGGTGTCGGTGGTGTTGAGCCTCAGTCGGAAACTGTTTGGAAACAAGCCGATAGGTATAATGTGCCGAGAATTGCGTTCGTTAATAAAATGGACAGAATTGGTGCAGATTTTTTCTCTGTTGTTCAAGAAATTGAAGAAAAATTGGGTGCTAACCCGATTGCTATTCAAATTCCGATTGGCAGCGAAGATAAATTTGCTGGTATCATTGACCTTATTGAAATGCAAGCGTATATTTGGGATGCTGCTGACGATGGTATGACTTTTAAAACGGTGGAAATTCCTACCGAATTAAAAGAGCAGGCTAAAGAATGGCACGACAAAATGCTTGAGAAATGTGCCGACTTAGGTGATGATAGTTTTCTTGAAAAGTACTTGGAGGACAGTTCTTTAATATCTGCAGAAGATATAAGAAAAGTCCTTAGGAACTCTACGGTTTCCTTAAAAGCGGTTCCTGTTTTGTGCGGTTCGTCGCTCAAAAATAAGGGAGTTCAGAAACTTTTGGATGCCGTTGTGGCTTATTTGCCGAGTCCGCTTGATTTAGGTGCGGTAAAAGGCGTTGACCCTGTAAACACTGACAAAGTAATTTTAAGAAAACCTGACAGCAAAGAGCCTTTTGCTGCTTTGGCTTTTAAGATTGCCGTAGACCCGTTTGTGGGACGGTTGGTTTATATCAGAGTATATTCAGGTCGTTTGAATGCTGGAGAAACCGTATTTAATGTCAGGACGGGAAAAAGAGAACGAATTACAAACCTTTATCGTATGCACGCAAACAAACAGCAGGCTTTGGATTTTGTAGAAGCCGGTGATATTTGTGGTGCGGCTGGTTTTAAGGATATTCGTACAGGAGATTCGTTAACAGATCAAAAACATCCTGTTATTTTTGAATCTATTAAATTTCCTGATCCCGTTATTGGTGTGGCTATTGAGCCTAAAACTCAGGCAGATCTTGATAAAATGGATGTTGCCCTTTCTAAACTTTCTGAAGAAGACCCAACTTTCAAAGTTGAGACCGATAATGAAACGGGTCAGACGATTATCAGAGGAATGGGCGAGTTGCATTTGGATATTCTTATCGACCGTTTAAAACGCGAATATAATATCGAAATCACTCAAGGCAAGCCTCAGGTTACATATAAAGAAAGGATTACTAAGGTTGTGGAGCATAGAGAAGTGTTCAAAAAACAATCTGGAGGTAAAGGCAAATTTGCTGATATTGCAGTAAGACTTTCTCCTTCTGAGGAAGGTGCAACCGGTCTGACATTCATCAACTCAATAAAAGGCGGTGTTATACCAAAAGAATTTATTCCTTCGATTGAAAAGGGATTTCTTGAGGCAATGAACAATGGACCTTTGGGTGGTTTCAAGATGGAAAGCCTAACTGTCGAACTCTTAGATGGCAGTTTTCATAGTGTCGATTCAGACGCTTTGTCTTTTGAAATTGCTGCAAAACAGGCTTTTAGAGCAGCAAGCGAAAAAGCAAAAGCAATATTACTTGAACCCGTTATGGAACTTACAGTTGATACTCCTGAGGAATATATGGGAGAGGTAATTTCCGATGTTAACAAACGTAGAGGTCAAGTAATAAGCACTGATTCAAAAGCAAAAGTAAGGATTATCAAGTCATTGTTGCCACTTGCAGAAACTTTCGGGTATGTTACTGTTTTGCGCACTTTAACATCAGGAAGGGCAATTTCCTCAATGCAATTTAAGGATTATGAGCCTGTTCCACCGCAAATTTCGCAATCAATAATTGATGCGGTAAAAGGAAAAATTACATTTATTGACCAGTTATAATTAATTAAAGTATTATGAGTCAAAAGATTCGTATCAAATTAAAATCTTACGATCACAACTTGGTGGACAATTCTGCTGAAAAGATTGTTAAGACGGTAAAAAGTACTGGTGCTGCTGTTAGCGGTCCTGTGCCTCTTCCTACACATAAGAGAGTTTTTACCATTAACAGATCAACTTTCGTTAATAAAAAGTCGAGAGAGCAGTTTCAATTGTCTTCTTTCAAGAGATTAATTGACATTTATAGTTCTACTCAGAAGACTATTGATGCCTTAATGAAACTTGAACTTCCAAGTGGAGTATCAGTTAAAATTGAGGTTTAATAATTTGATAAACATTAGATTGTAAGTAAAAATTAACAGTTTACCGCTGTCGGCAGAGCCCGTTCAAGTAAACAAAAAGCATTTTAAAGAAATGTCAGGATTAATAGGAAAAAAAGTAGGCATGACCTCAGTTTTCAATGAAGACGGTGTTAACGTACCCGTTACCGTGATTCAAGCAGGTCCTTGTGTTGTTACACAAGTAAAAACCGTTGAAAAAGATGGTTATTTTGCTGTTCAACTTTCTTTTGACGAGAAAAAAGTTAAAAGTACTTCAAAACCAGATTTGAAGCATTTTGAAAAAGCCGGTACAACTCCTAAAGTTAAAATGGTTGAATTCAAAAACTTAAGTGAGGATATTAAATTAGGCGATACCGTTACAGTTGATAGTTTAAGCAACGTAAAATTTGTAGATGTAAGTGGTATTTCTAAAGGTAAAGGTTATCAAGGACCGGTTAAACGTCATCATTTCAATGGTGTTGGTGGTACAACTCACGGACAACACAACCGTTTGAGAGCACCCGGAGGATTAGGCGCATCTTCATATCCGTCAAAAGTGTTCAAAGGTATGAGAATGGCAGGTCGTACTGGTGGTGATAAAATCAAAGTACGTAACCTTCAGGTGGTTAAAATCATCAGCGAACACAATTTATTGTTAGTAAAGGGTGCCGTTCCGGGACCTAAAGGTTCATATTTAATCATTGAAGACTAATGGAAATAGCAGTTTTAAACATTCAAGGTCAAGACACTGGAAAAAAAGTTGTTCTTAGTGATAGTATCTTCGGTGTCCAAACAAACGACCATGCAATGTACCTCGATGTTAAGCGTTATTTAGCTGATCAACGTCAGGGTACTGCAAAAGCGAAAGAAAGAAGTGAAATGAGCGGTTCTACCCGTAAACTTCACAAACAAAAAGGTACCGGCGGCGCACGTGTTGGCGATATCAATTCTCCCGTTATGGTGGGCGGTGCAAGATGTTTCGGTCCTAAACCGAGAGACTATAGTTTCAAACTTAACAAAAAAGTTAAAGTACTTGCAAGAAAATCCGCTTTGACTTATAAGGCGAAAGATGGACAAATTATTGTTGTCGAAGATTTCGATTTTGATGCTCCCAAAACTAAAAAAATGGTTGATTTGAAAAATAATTTAAAAATTAACGATAAAAAATCACTTTTAGTTTTGCAGAAAGAAAATAAAAACGTATATTTGTCGTCAAGAAATTTGGATAAATCAAATATTACAACTGCTTGTCAATTAACGACTTACGATGTACTCAATGCTCAGGCTTTGGTGTTTACAGAGAGTGCAGTTGAGGCTTTGAATAAGGTTTTCGAAAATAAATAATTGTAATTTAAGAGATGGAAATCATTGAAAGACCGATAGTTACAGAAAAATTTTCCGCTTTGTCGTCAAGGACTATCCATACCGGCAAAAAGGGTAACAAAAAAGGCAGACCTGATACAAGAGGTACAAAAACTCTTGCTCAGTTTGCATTTATTGTTAACCCTAATGCTAATAAGTATCAGATAAAAGAAGCAGTTGAGAGTTTGTATAATGTAACTGTTGTAGCAGTTAATACTATGAAATATGCCGGAAAAGTAAAATCTCGTATGACAAAAGCGGGTGTTATTGCCGGCAGGACAAAAACTTACAAAAAGGCTGTTGTCACCCTCAAAGACGGCGACAATATAGATTTTTATAGCAATATCTAAAAATGGCAGTAAGACAATTTAAACCGACAACTCCGGGACAAAGAGGAAAAGTATTGAGTACTTTTGAAGAGATTACGGCATCAAAGCCTGAAAAGTCGCTTACTTTCGGCCGCAAAAAAACTGGCGGTAGAAACAATACCGGAAAAATGACAGTTCGCTATATTGGTGGCGGACACAAGCAGAAATACAGATATGTAGATTTTTGGCGCGATAAGGACGGTATACCTGGTACTGTTAAAACTGTTGAATATGACCCGAATAGAACGGCTCGTATTGCGCTTGTTTTCTATGCTGATGGTGAAAAAAGTTATATCATCGCTCCTAATGGAATTCAAGTAGGTCAGCAGATTTTGTCAGGTAAAGGTGCTGCTCCTGAAATCGGCAATACATTGTTTTTGTCGGATATTCCTTTGGGAACTATTATCCACAATATTGAACTTAGACCCGGCGAGGGTGCTAAACTCGCAAGAAGTGCAGGTTCTTATGCTCAACTTACTGCAAGGGACGGCAAATATGCAGTTATTAAACTTCCTTCAGGTGAAACGAGAATGATTCTCGTAACATGTAGGGCTACAGTAGGTAGTGTTTCTAATGGTGATCACGAACTTGAAAAATCTGGAAAGGCTGGTCGTTCAAGATGGCTCGGTCGCAGACCGCACAACAGAGGTGTTGTTATGAACCCTGTTGATCACCCGATGGGTGGTGGTGAAGGTCGTGCTTCAGGAGGTCATCCTCGTTCAAGAAAAGGTCTTTTGGCTAAAGGTTATAAGACTCGCAGTCCTAAGAAACTTTCCAACAAGTTTATTATAGAAAGAAGAAGTAAATAATTTAATTGCGTAAATAATTATGAGTCGTTCAATAAAAAAAGGCCCGTTCATCGATTATAATCTCGAGAGGAAAGTTCTTGCTATGAATGCTTCAGGCAAGAAATCTGCAATTAAATCGTGGGCAAGAGCCTCTGTTATTTCTCCTGATTTTGTAGGTCACACTATTGCACTTCACAATGGTACAAAATTTATTCCAGTGTATGTGACTGAAAATATGGTGGGACACAAATTAGGCGAATTTGCACCGACACGTACTTTCAGAGGACACGGCGGTAACAAGAAGAAATAATTTTAAAAGTTAAAGGAAATGTCAGAAGAAATAAAAAAGCATAGAACCAAGAAAAAAGAAAGGGCTGAGAAACTTAAAGCTCAGAAAAAGGATTTGGCTTTTGCTGTTTTGAGAAACAATCCCACTTCTCCGAGAAAAATGCGTCTTGTGGCAGGTTTGATTAGAAATCAGGATGTCAACAAGGCTTTGGATATTTTGCAATATTCTCCTCAAGAGGCAGCGATAAAGTTGAGAAAACTTCTTCAGTCTGCTATTGCAAATTGGACAAAGAAAAACGAGGGTGTCCATATTGAAGATGCCAATCTTATTGTTAAAGAAGTTAAAGTAGACGGCGCAAGAATGTTGAAAAGACTTCGTCCCGCTCCCCAAGGAAGGGCTTACAGGATAAGAAAAAGGTCAAACCATGTTACTATAATTTTAGGTAATTCAGACGTTAATTTAGAAAAATAATGGGACAAAAGACTAATCCGATCAGTAACAGATTGGGAATCATTAAAGGTTGGGATTCAGAATGGTTTGACCCAAAAAACTATTCTGACAAAATAGTTGAAGACGATAAAATTAGGAAATATCTTAATGTTCGTCTTGCCAAAGCCAGTATCTCTAAGATAATTATTCAGAGAACACTGAAATTAATTACCGTTACTGTCAACACCGCTCGTCCGGGTATTATTATTGGAAAGGGTGGACAAGAAGTTGATAAGATTAAGGAAGAGTTAAAGAAAATTACGAATAAGGACGTACAGATTAATATCCTCGAAATCAAACGTCCCGAACTTGATGCCGTAATTGTTGCTAATAATGTTGCCCGTCAGATTGAAGGTCGTATTGCATACCGTAGAGCCATCAAAATGGCTGTCGCTTCAACAATGAGAATGGGTGCTGAAGGTATTAAATTTGTTATTTCTGGTCGTTTGAACGGTGCTGAAATGGCAAGAACTGAGGCATACAAAGAGGGCAGAATTCCTTTGCATACTTTAAGAGCCGACATCGATTATGCTTTGGCTGTTGCTAATACCAAAGTAGGTTGCGTAGGTATCAAAGTATGGATTTGCAAGGGTGAAGTTTACGGAAAAAAAGACCTCTCTAATAACGTAAACGTTAAACCCCAAAAGAAAGGTAATTTTAACAATCAAAAAAGACAGAAGTAGTTCTATTTATTTAAATTTGTAAAAAAAAATGTTACAGCCAAAGAGAACGAAATTCAGGAAAATGCAGAAAGGCCGTATGAGAGGTCTTGCCCAAAGAGGACATGAAGTCGCATTCGGTAGTTTTGCACTCAAAGCATTGGAGAATTTCTGGATTACAGGTCGACAGATAGAAGCGGCTCGTCAGGCAATTTCCCGTTATATGCAGCGTGAGGGTCAAATTTGGATTAGAATTTTCCCTGACAAACCCGTAACAAAGAAACCTGCCGAGGTACGTATGGGTAAAGGTAAAGGTCAGCCTGAGTACTTTGTTGCTCCCGTTACTCCGGGTAGAATTATGTTTGAAGCCGATGGCGTTCCGTTTGAAATCGCTAAAGAGGCTTTCAGATTGGCAGCACAGAAACTTCCGATCAAAACTAAGTTTGTCGTAAGACGCGATTATGTCAACCCTGCAACAAATATTGAATAATGAAAAAGTCAGTACAACAGAAGGAAATTAAAGATTTGACTACCGCTGAATTGGAAGAAAAACTCAGTGCCGCAGTTTTAGACTTTACTAAAATGAAACTTAATCACGCTATCACTCCACTTGAGTCTCCTATTCAGATACGTGACAAGAGAAAATATATTGCGCGCCTTAAAACTGAATTGCGTGCAAGAGAAATAAGTAACGCTAAAAAATAATTCAAAATGGCAGAAGAAGTTAATCAGCAAGAGGTAAAACTGGAAAGAAACTTCAGAAAGGTGCGTATCGGAGTTGTTGTGAGCAACAAAATGGAAAAATCCATCGTTGTTGAAGTAAGACGCAAGATGAGGCATCCTAAGTACGGAAAATTTATTCTCCGTACAAAGAAGTTTGTGGCTCATGACGAGAAGAACGAATGTAATATCGGTGATACCGTCAAAATTATGGAGACACGTCCTTTGAGTAAACGTAAAAACTGGAGATTAGTTCAAATCGTAGAAAAAGCAAAATAATTTTTATTATGATACAGCAAGAATCAAGAATGACTGTAGCTGACAACAGTGGCGCAAAAGAAGTACTCTGTATCCGTGTCCTCGGCGGAACAGGTCGTAGATATGCCTCTGTTGGCGACAAGGTGGTTGTAACCGTTAAGAGCGCAATCCCTTCTGGTGATATAAAGAAGGGTACAGTATCAAAGGCGGTTGTAGTACGCACCAATAAGGAAATCCGCAGACAGGACGGCTCATATATCAGATTTGACGATAACGCCGTTGTTCTGTTAAACAATCAGGGTGAATTAAGGGGTACTCGTATTTTCGGACCGGTTGCAAGAGAATTGCGTGCCGGTTATATGAAAATCGTTTCCTTGGCTCCTGAAGTTTTGTAATTAACAAAAAACAAAATTTTCCATTAAAATGAAATTGCACATTAAAAAAGGAGACACGGTAATTGTCAATTCCGGTGAACACAGAGGTAAGAAAGGGACAGTGCTGAAAGTTCTCGTTAAGAAAAACCGTGCTATTGTCGAGGGTGTCAATATGGTTAAAAAGGCTACAAAACCTACTGCTGAAAAAAATGAAGGTGGTTTTGTAGAAACGGAGGCTTCAATCCATCTTTCAAATCTTATGTTGATTTGTCCTGAGACCGGCAAACCTACTCGTATCGGCAGAAAAATTGTTGAGACCGATGGAGTTGCAAGATTAGTACGTTATTCAAAGAA
>CAJOGF010000012.1:0-4664 GCA_905233995.1 uncultured Bacteroidales bacterium
CCCGCCATCCAACCATTCGTATGCATTTACTTCATATCATACATCATACAAGTATCTGTAATACAAGTACTGGTAATTCTTTTTAGAGGAAAGATAATGGAAGTTTTGGAATTTACAAAAAAAGACTGCCGAAAAAATGTATGCAGACTCAAAAATTATTCCAAAAAAGCGATTTAATTCGACACAAATTTTGTATTAATTTTAAATTGTTTTATTTAATTTTGTTATGATATTCTGTTAATTATTATTAAATTTGCAGCGTGTATTTTTAATTGGAATATGTTATGAAAAAAATCTTTTTATTTGCAATTTTGATAATTTGCTCAATCAATAGTTTTTCGCAAAACTATTACCAAATAGCAGATTCATGCTTTAATGCCGGGGATTTTAACAACGCAATTGCAAATTATGACAAATTTTTGCAAGCATTGGAAAATTCCGACAAAGGTAGAAGTCTCGACTATGCAAAAATTCTCGTCATAAAAAGCGATGCCCTTCTTAGAATTGGAGAATATCAAAACGCTGTAAACTCCTGTCAGAAAGCCGATTCAATTTTCAAAGAAGGCGGAATGGCAAAAAGCGATTTTCAACTAAAAAGTCTACTAAACTCAGCACAAGGTTATGCCTCAATGCGTCAAAATACAAAATCGGCTCAATATTTCACATTAGCAGCCGACTTAATTGAATATCTTGAAGGTAAAAACAAACTTTACGCAGATATTTGCAAAAATATAGGTTATTTGTATTTCAACGACGAAGACTACGAAGGTGCAGTCATATACCTTGAAAAAGCAAAAACAATTTACGCTATGGCCGCCCACTACGATTTTGATAGTTACGCCGACTGCGTAGATAATCTTGCAACCGCTTTTTTCAGACTTCAAGACGAACAAAACACAATGAAATACACTCTGAAATTTGCAGAAATCGCAAAACAAAAATACGGTGAATTGTCAGAGAAATACTTAGATGCCGTTATGAATTTAGGAATAGGTTATCTGAACGACGAAAACTACACAGAAGCCTCCGAATACTTGTTAACTGCCGCTGAAGGATTCAAAACGATTTACGGTGTTTTAAGTCCAAAATATGCAAGAGCAATTTATGATTTGTCGCAAATATGCTTTAGAGAAAAAGATTATTACGGTTGCATTACCTACACACAAGCATACGCAAAAATAGCAGAAGAAAAAGACGGCGCAAATTCAGTTGAATGTGCCAAAGCAGCAGCATTTTTGTCGTCAATTTACACTGAACTTCAAGACTTTAACAACGCAATTTCAGAAGGCAAAAAAGCAGAACGAATTTTTGAAACATCTTCCGAAAAAGATTCAGGCTATTATTGTCTTTGTATAGCAAGCCTAAACAGCGCGTACATGGCAATAGGAAATTCAAAAAAATCACTCGAATACAACAACAAACTAATAGAATTTTTGGGCAAAACCTCCTCTGTTTCATCACCTCAATACGCAGAACAAATAAAAAATCTCGCAATAAAATATAGCAATGTCGCAAATTTTGAAAGAGCGATAGAATGTTTCAACAAGGCTTTAAACATATATGCAACATTGTATGGTGAAAAAAATATCAACTATATCAACACTCTTGCCGACATTTCAAAAACGTATCTTCTTAACGGCAACATAGACAAGTCAAAGGCTTGTATAGCAAAGGCTTACAAACTTTGTATATCGGATAGTCTTAGCAGAAAATCCACAACTCGCGCCAACGTCTTGAACTCACTTGCAGAAGTATGTCTTGAACTTGGCTCTTTTCAAGAGGCGTTGAAATATTCTTTAAAATCAGTTTCAATTTTTGAAGACTCTGAAACCGCAACAAGTGTAAAATACATAACTTCACTTGTCAACGCTGCAAAATCCTACGAAAAACTCGACTCTCTTGACAAAGCACAAGAATACTATTTAAGCGCGTATAATTCAGCCAAAACAGGAAACTTTGACAAACTTTTTGTGGCAAATATCACCAATTATTTAGCGCAGACATTTTACGAAAAGAAAGATTATCAAAAAGCATTTTCGTATTTTTATGAGGCTTATGCCGTTTATGAAAGCGAATTAAAAAACAAATTTTCGTTTATGACAGCCTCTGAAAGAGAAAATTATTGGAAGTTTTTCAGCGTTGTTTTCGACAATCTTTTAGCAATGGCTCTGACAGTTCAAAACGACAATGCTTTGGCAAGTGCATACAATTCGCTTTTGATTTCAAAAGGATTGTTGCTTGCCTCGGAACTTCAATTGACAAACTTAATTATGAACTCTGGCGATATAAATTTGATTTCAAAATTCAATATGCTAAAGAATTTGCACCGTCAAATGTCGTATTATTCAGGTGTTGACAAGAAAAAACTCGATAGTCTTACCACTATTGCAAGGCGTTATGAAACCGACCTTATGAACATGTCAGGACAATATGGCGATATAATCAATTATATAAAAATTGACTACACTCAAGTAAGAGAGGCTTTAGGCGAAAACGATGTAGCAATAGAGTTCTTTTTTACTGACAAAACTTTTGGCGCATTGGTTTTGAAGAAACAATTTAAGACTCCAGAACTTGTGATTTTAAACTCTGTCAACTACAGCAACCCGTATTCTACAACCGACATGTATGAGGATATTTGGAAACCGTTAGAGAAATACTTTTCTTTGGATAGTAAAATATATTTCTCGCCTGCGGGAAAACTTCACACTTTGGCTATTGAATATGCTCCGATAGACAAAAAGTCGATTATTGCCGACAAATATCACATTTACAGAATTTCTTCAACAAGAAATCTTGTCAACAAACCTAATCCTGCAAACGAGATTTCAGCAGTATTATTTGGCGGAGTAACCTACGACACCGAAATTGAAACGATTCTGCAAGAAAGTATAAAATATGTTTCAAACGAAAATACAAGAAACATAAAAAAATCTTCGAGTGCACAATTGTTTTCGTCAGGTGTTAACGCTATCTACTTGCCCGGAACATTAAAAGAGGTCAACAATATAAAATCTTTTATGGATTCAACCTCCATAAAAACAGAAATTATTACAGGCTCACAAGCCACAGAAGAAAGTTTCAAAAGTCTTTCGGGCAAAAATTATACGATAATACACGTTGCAACGCATGGTTTTTATTTGGACAATTCTAATCAAGGCGACAATTCGTTGATGTATTCAGGTCTATTACTTGCCGGTTGCAACAATACCGAAATGCCCGACGAAGTAGATGATGGCATTTTGACAGCACAAGAAATTGCCTTTATGGATTTAAGGAACACAGATTTGCTTGTCATGTCAGCATGTGAGACAGGTTTGGGAAAAGTATCATCGGAGGGTGTTTTTGGACTTCAAAGGGGATTCAAAAAGACTGGTGTCAACACAATGATAATGTCGCTTTGGCAAGTTAACGACCATGCAACACAACTTTTAATGACAGGTTTTTACAAGAATCTATCAAACGGAATGTCAAAACACGACGCATTTTTGGAGTCTCAAAAAAATCTACGCGCCCAAAAGGGCGTTACGCCTGAGCATTGGGCGGCATTCATAATGCTTGACGGCGATAAATAAAAAAGACTCCAACGTTCCTTATTTCTATTTGAAAAATAACTTTAGAGCAAGATTTATTGTTGCAGGTGCGCCTACTTCGTAGGTAGGCATACCGAGCACATCGCTACCATTACCGATTTGGCAGTAATATTTAGTATTAGTAATATTACGACCATAGAGACCTATATCGTATGTTACTTTATTGCGTATAAACTGCATTCCAATATTACCATTTAAAAGTAAATAAGCGTCTTGCTCATGGTCGGACGAATTTTCGTCGTCGAAATAGACTTTTGACTGCGTATAGAACGACGGAGACATATATATTGACTTGCCGCCAGATAGGACTTTTTTCCAAACAAAACCCATATCAAAAGTAACATTTGGCGTATTGACAAACATATTGCCAGCATTACTTTGCATATTACCATTCATATCTTCATCGCTAAAAGCACAACCTGTATACGCAAAATCGGCAAAAAGGCTTACTTCGGGTTTAAATGTATACACCGCTGACATTTCAGTACCCATACCGTATGCCTTACCATTGTCGTTTGACATATACGACAACGAACCCGATTCGCTTGCACCCCTACCAACCAACGCTGTTTGGAAATGATACCAATCGTAATAATAAAAGGCAAGCGCATACGAAAGATGTCCGTACTTTGTTGTACCTTTGATACCAAGTTCGTAACTCAAAGTAGATTCTGGACTTAACGATTGTATATCTTCGGGATTACCATTAAAGTACAACATTCCCGGACGACGTCCTCGCGAAGCACTAAAATACAGATTGTGAGTAGGATTCATCATCCAGTTTAGAACAACACGACCTACAATCGAATTATATTTTTCTTTAGTCCACACAACTTGGTCATCGGTGCCGGTAAATATAATGTATCCAAGAACCGGAGTCTCCTTACTTGTAGACGAATATCCACTCTTGATAGTCTCGTAGGTGCTTCTAATACCAAAAGTTAGATAAAGACGTTTGTATATATTCCAACTAAAATCGGCAAAAACACTTGCCTCGTGGGTATGATTGTAGTCGGTCTCATTTTCGGATTGAACATCACTAAGCGGTACAGAAGAAAGCGGCTTAAGTTG
>CAJOGF010000012.1:4705-31485 GCA_905233995.1 uncultured Bacteroidales bacterium
TTCTTTCTGCCTTTTAGCGTATTCAGCCTCAAATTCGTTCAAAGTCTGTAGCAACAAACTACTGACTGCCTTCTTTGTATCGGAGAAAAAATCTGGAGTAGTTTCCCAATACATTGTATTAAACCAATTTTCTGATAAGTTACTAAATTGTGTGTTGATACGCTCTGCTATCACATTATTAAACTGAAGACAAAGTTGATCAATTTGTTCAGCGTATTCTGGATGATCTTTCTTAACAGGCTCTGACCACTGCAATACAACCTGCTGAATACCAGCAATAACATTTTCGGGTAGCACCGCAAACGATGATTTAACATTTTGTCCCACCGTAAGAGGAGCCACAATCCTAAGATTTCCATTAAAAACAAAACTATGTTTTATACGCTCATAAAAATACGATGCTCCAAAAAATCCATTCAGTTTTTTGCCCAATGACCAGTTACATCTAAGTTCTTGACTAACTTCTAATGCCTTGGTTTTGTCATGACCTTCAAGAATAAAGAGTTCTGTGCCATCAATATCATAATATTCCTCGCCATTGTTAGCACGTATACCAGTGGTACTATTGAAATCAAAATGTTTGTTGATATCCCAATCTAACTATCCCAAAAATCCACCTATATCACGCTTGGTATAAAGGTCTTTTCCGTTAGTTAAGTATGCCTTAGTAAATGGTGACTTATTATCATTGATAAGTTCACCAGAACTTGAAAAATGTTTTTTGTTTTGATACGAAGTACCGGGCGAATCATCGTGTTGATAATCTAACACCATATTAAAATCCACCTTATCCGACAAATGAAAAGAGGTTGAATTACGAACGGCTATTGTATTTTTTCCATTGAGGCTACCTCCATCGTTAGTTTTAATATAACCATCGTGAGCAATATAGTCGAAAGCAAATCTATTGGAAATATTATCGTTTAATGGAGTATTAATAACTCCAACCACTTTGCGATTATTGTAATTTCCGTACATAGCCGCAACACTCGCCGAAAATTCATTTGTAGGCTTTTTACGGATAAAATGTACCGCACCAAGTTCGGCACTACGACCAAAAAGTGTCCCTTGAGGACCTTTGACCACTTCAACACGCTCCATATCAAACAATTCCAAATATGATGATTGAAGACGCGATATAGAAATACCATCAACATACACCGATACACGCGATTGTGCATAACTCTCTTGCATACTTGAGGATACACCTCTAATACCATAAACTGTATTTTCCTCGTTTAATACTAAAGCCGTAAAGCCGGGTACAAATCTCGACATTTCGTCAATGCTATATAGGTCTGTTTGACGAATTTTTGCCGAATCAATTACACTCAATGCAATTGGTACTTCAACGGTGCTTTGTAATCGTTTTTGGGTACTAACAAGAACATCGGCAATAGTCTGTGTTTCTTTGGCTCTTAGAACTATATCAAAATTACCGTCTGAGACCTTGAAAGATTCGTTGAGGTATCCTACATAACTGACAACAACCTGTCGATTTTTGTATATTTCCGGTATAGAAAGATGAAAACTTCCTCTAAGGTCTGTTAATGTAATAATATTGGTGCTATCAACTCTAATAAAAGCACCTGCCATACCATCACCTTTATCATTTTTTACAGTTCCATGAACAGTAATCTGAGAATACGCCGTTAGCGACATAAAGGCAAACATTACCAACAAACAAAATTCTTTTACTCTCAACGAAATCGACATATTATATTATTTATTTTGTTAACCCACATTTTTACAATAAAAAATTGTACATTTGACAGTGTTTCAGCAATAAACACAGAATCGAAACTTATGCACAATTTCGTTGCAAAATTCGATAAAATATTTAACATTTGCAATATTTTTTCTACAAATACAGCAAATGAATTAGGCAAATTTTCAACTCATTTTGGCTGTTCGGTACGGTGAATTTTGTTTTCCTGCGTATTGAAAACACAAACAGTATTGGTTTCTGTATCCATATTGAAAATCAAAATACCGTCGGAGGGCAAAAATTCGTATTTGTTGACCTCGTATTTTGCACCGTTAGCAGCGGTACGTAAATAGACATTTCCCAAATACCAACCGCCACCGGCTGCTCCTTTGGGAATTGTTTTTATTTTGACATTTCCACTGCAATCAAGAGCAATGTTTTCGCTGGAATTGTCAAAAAATATCAACAATTTACTTTCAAAATTGCTTTTATTGTTGATAATACAAGCATAGTCAACAATGTCATTATCGTTGAAAAAACCAGTACAAATACCACCGTATTCAAGTTCATTATCGGCTTCCGAAAAAATTTTCCACTGCGAAGCAGAATTTTTAAAATATTTATTTTCAACAAAATAGTGCCACAAAACAGTTTTGTAATCATCTGGAGTTTTCATAATAGCCTCCTTATTTGAAAACATCGAATTGATTTGCTGATACACTTTGGAAGTTGCAACATACTTCTTTTGAATATATCCTCTAACGCCCCTTGCCGATATAGCCTCAAGCCAAACAACACCATCGTTAGAAACAGCAGGTTTGTCGGTTAAAATCTTAAGCGTTTCGCCATAATTTAGGTTGTCAACTTTTTTGGCATTAAGACTATCACCTTGAAAAAGAAACGTATCTCCCGCTATAACGTGCATCAAATCCTGATTGGAAAATGTAAAAAAAGAAATCGTTATCGCAATCACAAACGCTGTAACCAAAGCCATCATAACGGCATTTTTCCAAATCGGATCTTTTTTTTCTTTGTCCTGAGGTACAAGGTCAAAAACCTGAGTTATTGGATTATCTTTTTTGGTGTCATAATTTTTAGCAATCGTAAGTATATCTCGCTTAAATTGCATACAATCTTGATACCTATCAAGCGGCTTTTTGGCTGTAGCCTTGAAAATAACTTCCTGCATTTGAGCCGAAACACCTTTGTAAATCGACATCGGCTCTACAAGAGGCTCGTTGATGATTTTGTTATAAATCTCATATTCAGAAAGTTTGCTACTATATGGGTGCTGACCCGTTATCATGTGAAAAAAAGTAATTCCAAGCGAATAAATATCCGTTCTACGGTCAAGTGGTTGACCCTTCACTTGCTGAGGACTCATATAAAGAGCAGTTCCAACTTTTGTACCCGCTTGCGTAATATGTGGCGACTCTCCAATAATTTGAGCAATCCCAAAATCCAACATTTTGATTTCATTATCAATAGTAATAATAAAATTTCCGGGCTTGATGTCCCTGTGAATTATGTTTTTGGAGTGCATATAACCAACCGCATCAAGCATTTGAAGCATAAGTTTTACTGCCTTAGGTTCAGGAATAGGTCCTGATTCACTCTTTAAATATTCGTTTAGCGGAATACCTTTTACCAATTCTTCGATTATAAAAGTTCCAAACTCACATTCTATATAATCGTAAACAGAAACAATATTCGGATGTTTGAGTTTTGAAAGAGTTACGGCTTCGTTTTTCAAACGTTCTTTCACTCCGTCTTTTTGCTCCAAAAGGGGATTAAGTTGCTTGATTGCAGCACGTCTACCAAGAAGCATGTGTACACCTTCGTACACGCTGCTCATGCCACCGTCGGCTATCAGCGATTCGATTTTATAATTACCTAAACGTCTGCCTATAAGAGAATTGGATTTATCGTTTGTCTGTGTCATGGTATTATTATTTCCGTTCCGGGTTCAAGATGAGTGTTTTTTAGAGAATTGACTTTCAAAATCAATTCTACAGGCGTAGAATACAATTTTGAAAGTGTATATATATCGTCATAATATCTTACAGTTATGATTTTCTTGATTGGAAGATACATCATTTTTTTCCCATCTTTAAACTTAACATTTACATGTTCGGGATTAATTTCAAAAAGACTTATAAGCGAATCCGCATTTTTGACAGTATCAATATCAACCTCAAGAATAGTTCCTTGAGTAAAATTTTGAAACTCAGTTCTATGCTTTTTGCCGTATCTCAAAGCCAAAACAATCACTGACAAAAGCAACAACACAACAAAAACACTAATAATGAAACTGTTTTTTTTCTTTCCGCCCAAAATGCCACTGAAAGAAGGTCGCTGATCTGTCTTTTCATAATTTACATTATAAAACTTTATGATTTGCAAAGTGATATTATCCAAACCACCATTTTTCTTTGCCGTCTCAATAAGTTCTGTCCCTTTATCCTCTATGTATCCACGATGAGCAAGTGCAGCCTTAATGTCGGCCTCTTTTACCATGTTGTATAAACCGTCAGTACACAAAAGCAACAAATCTCCGTCCAAAGGGTCAAGCGGAACAGCGCAGACATTAGCCTTACACGCTTGCTGCATACCACCCATAACTTTTGTCAACTCGTTTTTCCTTGGATGTTTTTCTGCTTCTTGAAGTGTTAACTCTCCTCTGTCAACAAGCATCTGAACATAACTATCGTCTTTTGTCAAAAGAGTAAATTGACGTTTTGAAAAATAATAAATCCTTGAATCTCCAATATTTGCATAATACGCTTTGTTGTAACGAACCAAAACCAAAACCATTGTAGTTGCCATTCCATAACAAGTATGGTCATGACTTTGCTCGTCTTTAAGACAATTCTGAGCGTAGTCAACAGCATCGTTTATGGCTTGAAACGGATCTTTATAATAAAAATTTGAGAAAAAAAACTTAAAAGCATTAACAACGGTTCGTGAGGCTTTTTCTCCACAAGGCAGTCCGCCACAACCGTCACAGACAACAAAAACATGTCCGTTGACAGTATCAAAATACCCAAAATAATCCTCATTGTTTTCTCTGAGGTTACCTTTGTCGGTAAGACTTATGTAATGGAAATTGGCCAATTCCCGTGTTTTTGTTGATTCCATTTTGTCTTAATAATTAATTTTTGCGAACACCGCACCTAACCTTACTATATCCTCCGGACAAATTTTACCTTTAGTAATGCGAATGTCATTAATAAATGTACCGTTAGTGGAATTGTTGTCGGTGATATAAAACAATCCTCCTTCAAAACTCAAAGCCGCATGATTAGCCGAGACGGTTCTATTATCAACAACAATATCATTGTTTTGACCTCTGCCTATGGTCATAATCATTTTACTTAATTCAAACACCATTTTTTTGTCCCCGTCCTGAATCCAAGATTTTTTTCAATATCAAACTTTTCAAAATTTTTCAAAACACTATCTGGATGTTTACGATATTTTTCGATTTCACGTTTCAAAGTTCTGTTTTCCCGCTGAATCTCTTTTATATGCAACTGCGAGGACGCATCAATCTTACGAATTATTTTATTTCGCGTCCTAAAATATATAATCACCGCAGAAAGTATCAAAAGAAAAGAAATTAAAATAATAATCAAATACGGATATTTTCCGAAAAAAAACGTCCTACCCGGATTAGTATATTCGCAAAGAGCCTGCAAAGAACCACATCTGATTATAAAATTGTTTGACAATCCCTGCTGCAAAGCATTGAATTTCACGATATATTCTCTAAGGGTGAATTTCGGTTTTACTTTTCCTGACTTTTCGATTATTTGTACAAGTTTTGCTTCAAGGTTTTTTTCATTAAAAACGCTGAAATCACCACCCATTTCAAGACAAATATCTTGAAGTTCATGCTTAATATTATACGATTTAGAATCAAACGAGACAACATTAATATACACTCCAGAATTAGCACACTTTTGCAAAAAACCGTCAGAAAAAGAAGTTTTTTGCGACAGATTAAGTGCACGAGTAATTACCGTTAAGATTTTAATATTGTTTTTTCCGTGTTCAATTGTGTAGTCCAAAGCCTCTTCAAGAGCCTGATAAACTCTGTTTTCGATAAAAGAAGTATCGTTTTGGGGCAGAAAAAAATCTTCAACATTTCCCGACAACAATTTATAATCCTTTGTTTGTTCAGCACTTAAATATTTAACAGTTTTTTTAGGTCCTGAAAAAAAAAGAACATTCATATCAGTATTTTCTCCAAGATTTTTGGGCAAATCACAAAGGGCTTTTTTGATTTCAGGAAAAACTCCCCTATTGAAAAAAAAATACGAATTTTCCACCAAAAACACAAACATTCTGTTCTCTTCTGACGGATTTGTAACCTCCATAACACTACACTCGTTTGGATTACCTTTTTCGGTTATGGAAAAAGAATCAACTTTACTATTATGAAGTTTTACTCTAACAGTGATTTCAGGATACGCGCCGTCGTTTACACTCAAAACCTCAAGACTTTGGGCATTGAGAGCAAAAACAGATGAAAACAACAATATCAAAAATGAAAATAATTTCATCATAACATGCTAATTAACAGCCTTATTGAAAGAAGTTTTCTTTGCCGGTGTTATAGTTTCTTTAACAACGAGAATTGTATCCCGCTGATAATAAAATTTACTAATAACCTTACCTTTTACTTTTACATTATCGTTAACAGCCGGCAAAAAATCGTTGGTAATAATATTAATATAATTCTTTTTCTTTTTCAAGACAAAATAGTTTAAATCCTCCAAATGTAAAGTATTAATCACTTTACCTTTGACCACAACATTTTTCCCATTGAACCTTTCTCCATGCTTTGTAATAGTCCCAATCGGCGTTGCACAACCAAACACTAACAAGCACGCCAGAATAGTTAATATAAAAAAATGTTTTTTCATCTTAAAAACTAAAGGATAATTTTTTTTAAGTGCAAATATAAAAAAAATACAGAATAAATTAAAACTCTTTTTTTACTTAAAAAAACCTCTTGCATGTATGTTTTTTTTCATTGAAAAAATCATACTGAACATATAACTATATTCCATAGTCAATTCATCGGTATCAAAATAACCATTAATTCCGGCTTTTAAAGTAAACACGTTGTCAAAATAATCTTTACAAAAAAACAACTCACTGAAAATAACATTGCGATTTGTTTTGTTGTCTGTAGTTTCGATAGCACGACAAGTAAAAAGTTTGTCGCCACGAAAATTAATAAAACGATTTGCATACCAATCACCAAGCGTCAGTCCAAAATTTGAAAATTTCAGAAAAGCCTTATTGTAAATAGCATAGCCGTCCAAATAAGGAATCGACGGCGTAGGGTCGATACAATGAAACTGTAAAAAAAAACTCTCAACCGAAAAAAATCTAAAACTCCTGCTATCAACACTTCCAACTTTACGAAAAAAAACTCCTAAACCGCCATTTTCAAGACTTTGAACCTTCTCGTTTGTGGCATCAATCTGACCACCTTGATGAGAAATAAGAAGTTCACCAGAAAGCCCTGCTGAAAAGGACTTATTATGAATAACCTGAAAATCAGAGTGATGCCCAAATGTAAGTTGTTCTTGCCAAGGGTCGCCCCAAAGAATAAATTTTTCCCAATTTAACCAAGTATCGCCATCATAACGATGCGGTTTGTTCACCAAAAATTGCAAACCATTTTCAATATTATCGGTATAATACCTTTCAGGATTATAAATAGGCTCTGTTAGTTTGTGTCTTATATTACCTTCAAGATAACCACAAATCACCGAAAAACACTTTTTGGGTCTAAAAACAATTCTGGCGTATGGTTTATATTCCGAAAAATTGTCATAACCGTTGTATTTTAGAATATTCCAAATAACCTGAATTTTCAGCATTGAATTGTAATTATACGTCAACTGAGGGCAAAGATGAAAACCCGTTAACGTATAACCTTTTACAAAATCACCAAAGTATTCATTGTTTTTGAAAAAAGTATGAAGATAAAATCTAAATGCCCATTTTTCATCGTCCTCCAAAAAAGGATGATTCAAAAAAAGATACTCATCTTCGAATTCAACTCTCGGCAAGTCTTCATTTTGAGCATTAAGATTTCCAATCAACAGCAAAAAAAACAAACCTAAAAAAAAAGATTTTGTCTTCATTTGTTTTTTTAATAGTTTCATAACTCGTTCATTTGCAACATCTCATCTATTATAATACGATTATTTTCAAGTCTTGGAATTTTGTTTTGTCCTCCTATCCTACCCTTTTTTCTGAGCCAATCTTCAAAAAGATTTTCTCTTGCAATCACAACCTCAGGCAAAGTCAGAGATAAATCTTTGAAACGCTTTGCGTCATAATCAGAATTAAGCCGTCTTAACTCAAAATCCAACGTATTAACAAAATTATTTATATCCGAAGGCAAAACATTGAACTCAATAAGCCATTGATGACGACCTCTTTTATCCGTTTCCATATACACAGGAGCGGCTGTATAATCTTTAATGTCAGCACCAGTAGCAAGACAAGCCGCACGAATTGCTCTCGAAGCGTTATCTTCCACAAGTTCTTCTCCAAAAGCATTAATAAAATGCTTTGTTCTGCCTGTAATCTTTATTTTATATGGTCGTACCGAAGTAAATTCTACCGTATCACCAATTATATAACGCCAAAGTCCGCCGTTTGTACTTATAACAATAGCATAATTAACACCTACTTTGACATCACAAAGAGGAATCGCCTTTCTATCAGAAGAATTAAACTCTGACATCGGAATAAATTCGTAATAAATGCCGTTATCAAGCATCAAAAGCATGTCAGAAGAAGACTGTTCGTCCTGAAAAGCAAAAAAACCTTCTGAAGCATTATAAGTTTCAAGATAAACCATTTTTTCTGACGGAATAAGTTTTTCATACTGACTTCTGTAAGGAGAAAAACTAACCCCTCCGTGCATAAAAAGACAAAGATTTGGCCAAACTTCAGAAATATTGCTTTTTCCCGTGATTTCAAGAATTTTCCTAATCAAAACCAAAGTCCAAGAAGGAACTCCTGAAATGCTCGTAACATCTTCTTTACTAACAACTTCAGCCATTCGCTGAATTTTCTTATCCCAATTTTCCATCAAGGCAATATCAATATCGGGCGTTCTACGTTTTCTAACCCAAGAAGGAAGATTAGAAATCAAAACCGCCGACAAATCTCCACAGAAAATATTTTCTCCAAGTTTATTAACTTGTCTTGACCCTCCAATAACTAACGCTTTGCCCGAAAATGCCAAAGTGTCAGGAAATTGTTTCAGATAAACTGACAATACATCTTGTCCACCGTCAAAATGACATTTTTTTAGACTTTCCTTGGTTATCGGAATATATTTTGACCTATCGTCGGTTGTACCCGAACTCATTGCAAACCAACAAGTACGACTCGGCCAAAGAACATTTTGAACTCCTTTGGCAACTTTTTCGATATAAGGTTTTAGTCCCTCGTAAGGATTAAGCGGGACGCGCGTTGCAAACTCCTTAGGACCGTTTTTATAAATATCGTCAAAACCAAATTCTTTTCCAAATTCGGTTTTTAAAGCCTTTTTAATCAAAAAATTAAAAGTCTTAAACTGCGATTCATCAGGATATTTTTTGTATAATTCAACCCTATTTAAATTTCTTTTCAAATAGAGTGATATAAAGGTATTTGTTAACGACATCATATTTTATTTCAAACACGCAAATATAACTGCTTTTTCTTCAACAGCAAAAATATTTATAGAAAATATTTCTCACATTTTTTTTGAATTAATAAAAATTTTTTAATCTTAACGCTAAATACTAAAGTGTTAATATTATCAAATTTACGCCACAAATAAAATATAAATTACACTTTACAAAATATATTTTTTACATAATTAGTTTTAGTTCCAATGTGCCTGTATGCAAAGAGTTTGAACCTTCGGCTTTTCTAAACTCATACATAAAATTTAGAAGCAAAAATTTGGTTATAAAATATGAAGAATCAAAACCTATAACCAAATTTTTGCCTTTTCCAAGTCCTTCTGAAATTTGATACATAAGGGACAGATTTTCAGTAGTTTCAACTGAATTAAAAATCAATTCAGTTTTAAGACTTACACTTCCTTTCTTTTCTTTTTGAAACAACAACGACAACAAAAAACAATTCTGCAAAGCATTTAAAATGTCTGCATTTTTCTTTTTTAAAGTATAACGCACTTGTGGCGAAAAACCATTTTCATAATTAGTTTGAGATTCCCAAAAATTTTCTCTTGAAATAATTTTATAATTTTTCTGAGAAAAAAATTCTGATAAATAACTATCAGTTTTTTTTGTATATTGCTGTTTAATAATACTTTTACCAATTTTTTTTTCAATAAAATAGGCAAAAGAACGATTTTGAGTCCTCTCCAAACCATAAAAAGAAAGCACATCAAAAGTATTGAAAGAAAAATTATAGCCAACATATATTTTTTTTATCAACATAATTTTTGACAAGAAAGTTTCACTCAAATTGCCGTTAATAAGACTATCTCCAATAGAAAAAAAATTCTTTTGAGTTATACATTTTTCGTTATTAAAAGAAAGATTATATTGAAGATTCAGCCGCGAAAAAAGCCATGACATTTTCTTCTTTGTATCAACACCTAAAAATGAAGCGTGCAACATTGTACGTGTTTTTCGAGTATCAATAAACTTTCCCGTATGTACAAAATACTTAACATAATCAGCATCTGTTTTATAAAACGATTTTTCAAACTCATCCAAATCCTCCTTGCCGTCGCCATTATAATCTATCCATGCAAAATAGCCATTTCCGGGAGTCGTTTTTATAAATTTGTAAGATAACTCTTCTGTTCTTAACATAATAGAATTGTGAACGACTGAGACATTTAACTGCTTATCAAACAATACGATATTGGTTTCAATGTTACCCGTTAGAGAATTGTTTTTATCGTTAAAATCATTTAAAGATTTAAAAATTTGCGATACTTTTATGTCAAAATTTCCGCTCAATTTTTTTTCTAACTCCAATGTCCAAAATCTCGTTTCTGACTTTTTTTCCCTTAACAAATATTCATCAAAAATATTTCTATCGGTAAAAGAAAGTTTCAAGAAGCCGTTTTCGATATTCTTTTTTACAAACAAAATGTAATCGTTATAATTAAGATTAGTCTGCAAGGATTTTCCACCCTGAATTTTTAAAGAAAAACCATATTCAAACAAAGTTTTAACCTTAAACAAACTATTAAATTCTGCATCAAAATAGTTGGAAGTAGAATCTAAAAGACAATTTTTATAATAATTCAACGAAAAGTTAAAAATATTTTTTTGTCCATTAAATTTAACACTAATATTATTTCCATATCCTTTTACATAATTTTTAACATCAGAAAATATAAAATTATACTGTGCTGAAACTTTTTTTGAGAAATATTTTAATCCAAAATTATTGAAAAATTCCGTACCATTTTTTTCATAATTGTCAATATTCCAAACTTGAAAAAAATCCATTGACTTATATTCGTTAAAAGAAGAAAATTGCTCCGAAAAATATTGAGTTGACAAAAATAATTGTAATTTTTCGTTGTTTGAACCCTCAAAAATATCTTTGTCGATTTCTAAAAGACCAGCAAAAGATTCTTGCAATTTTTTTTCGGTTGACAGACGATTTTTTGCATGATTTTCCAAAACCATTTCCGTCTTAACTCTAAAACTTTTTTCTAAAGGCAAAAACGATGAAAAAAACAAGTAATCTTTTTTTTCAGGACAAAAAAAAACGGAATCCGAAGAATAAACTTTTGAACTATCAGAAGGAATTTGTTTCATTTTTTCGACAACCGAATCGGTAAGATTTCCAAGGTTACTGATACCGTCAAAATAAGAAACAACACCAAGATTAAAATTAAAAGTTTTGTGTTGCAGACCAACTTCAGAATACATAAAATACCTGTCATAAAAATTTTCGGAATACTCACATTCTACTGTGATTTTGCTTTGATTAGAAATTATATGTTTGTAACTAAACTCCACAGAACCAGAATTATAGTCGATTGTGTAATCAACATCGGAAACAAGAAGAGAATCATCAAGCCAAATTTTTTCAGTGCCTATCAAAATAATAACTGAAATAACAGAATTATCAGGTTTTATAAAATACGGACCTTGCGAATTGTCAGAGCCATAAAATTCTATTCTCAAGAATTTGCCTTTGGTTTGAGAAAAAGCAGCGGCAGTAAAAAGTGTATCTTTATCTTCAAAACCACTTACACCACAATAATTTACGCCTTTTGTCTTTTTGGAAAAATTCATAACCGAAGAATTTTCTTTTTTGGCTACAACATCACCAAACGAAAGGCTTAACGAATCTTTTGAAACATTGATAAGAAAACTATTTAATTCGGAAATTCTATCCGTAGAACCGTCTTCAGAAACAGGAAAATCATAATCTTGAACCTGAGCCGATACTTTTAAACCCAATGCAGAAACGCCAGAAACCGAAAAATCAGACAAGGTGTTTTGCGACATATTTTTGTTGTTTGCTGACGATAAAGATTGCGAAATATAACCGCTACTTTCTACAATAAGACTATCCTTAGTGCTTTGTGTTTCTTCAAATTCTTGAGATAATCCCAACAATTTTTTTTGCGTTTCTGACATCTCAAGATACGGCAAAATTTCAGTAGTGTCCCTTAAAAAAAAATCGGCTTTTAAGAAATTAGCATTCGGAATATCTTGAGAATAAGCCAATAAAGGCATTGTCAACAGCCCAAGAACCGAAACTAAAAATCTCCATAATTTCATATTTCATTATAAAACGTATCCCTTTCTTGAGGAATTAGCCCTACCGATTTTATCAAATCACAAAGTTCTGAGGTCGTCATAACCGGCTTTGTTTTAACTCCTGCCATTGAATAAATTTTTGTAGTATCATCAACTGTGCCGTCAATATCGTCAGCACCAAACTGAAGAGCAAGTTTTGTGGTTTCAACACCAGACATCACCCAATAGGCTTTGATGTGTGGAAAATTGTCAAGAAAAATTCTTGAAATAGCGTAATTTTTCAAATCCTCCGTCAATGAAACCTCACCAAGAGAAGTCATTTGATTGTTTTCACTACGATATTTCAGTGGAATAAATGCAGAAAAACCGCCCGTTAAATCTTGTAAATCCCGAAGCCTTTTTAAATGGTCTACACGGTTTTCATAACTTTCTTTATGACCGTAAAGCATTGTTGCATTAGTAGGTATGCCCAATTGATGAGCAGTTTTATGAATTTCCAACCAAACATTACTTTCGGTTTTTTCAGGACAAATTTCCTTACGCAATTTTTCGTCGAAAATTTCTGCACCGCCCCCCGGAATACATTCCAAACCGTTTTCTTTTAGTTTTTTAAGCCCGTCATAAATGCTGATTCCGGCTTTTTTTACCATATAATCGATTTCAACAGCGGTAAAGGCCTTGACCACAACGTTTGGAAGTATTTTCTTAACTTCACGCATCAACGTACAATAATATTCAATGTCTCTATCAGGATGAACGCCTCCAACAATATGAACTTCGGTTGCGTTAGAGCCTTTATACAAAGAAACTTTGTGCAAAATTTCCTCTAACGATAATTCCCATGCGTCATTATCACCCTTCGGCTTTTTGTAAGAACAAAATTTACACGAATTTACACAAATATTTGTAGGTTCGATATGAAAATTACGGTTGTAAAAAACTTTGTTGCCACTTTTTAAAGTCTTGACCCAAAAGGCTAACATTCCAAGCAAGCCAAGAGGTGCATTTCTGTACAATTCCACACATTCATTCTCTGTAATTCTTTGATTTTCAAGAATTTTCAAGGCAATATTTTTAATATTGTCATCAACCAAAGAATTTTTAATAATATCATTGTAAAATTTTTCTGTTGCCATAATCAAAGTCTTTACATTTTGCTAATTGTATCAACAATAGAATTGAAATCCTCAATCTTGAATTTTTCGTCCTCAAGGAGTCTATCGGGCGACAAACGAGCCAAAAATCTAATTCCAGTATTTTTTGCAGCATCTCTGTCTGTTGTTGCATCGCCAACAAAAAGAGCTTTTTGTGGGCTGATTTCGTATTCTTTCAAAACGTTTAAAATATGAGTTTCTTTAGTGTCAGGCGAACCGAAAACGGCCTTAAAATACCTTGAAAGTTGTTTTTTTTCAACAATTCTTCTCATCTCGTCTTCTGGAGTACCTGAAGAAACAAAAAACAATGTTTTAGAATGATATTCTTTCAAAAAAGTTTCAACACCATTTACAAGCGGTGCCTCAACAACCGCTTTTTCTACCATCAAAGTAAAATTTTCGCACATTTTAACATGCTCTTCTTCTGTAATTTCGCGACCCAAAAACATTTTGTGAAGTTCTGGAAAAAGTTTCACCCTCGAAATACCACCGTGAAGCAGATGATAATCAAGGGCTTTTTGAGCAATTTCATGTCCGAATTTTATATAAGAATTATAATAAGCATCATTTTTGATACCACAACTCTCACATATCACTCCGTCAAAATCCAAAAAAATTACTTTAGGGAAATCCATACCGTTAGAATAAATACAACATATCTACAAACAAAAAAAGAGACTGTCAAAAAAAAAATCTTTTAAACAATCTCTTTTTAAGTGGTACCAACGGGAATCGAACCAGTGACACACGGATTTTCAGTCCGTTGCTCTACCGACTGAGCTATGGTACCAAAAAAAATAACTTAAAACTAATAATCTATTCTTCACAGAAAGTGGTACCAACGGGAATCGAACCAGTGACACACGGATTTTCAGTCCGTTGCTCTACCGACTGAGCTATGGTACCATCATAATTATTAAATATTCATTATCAAATATCCTAATTTTACGCTGCAAAGGTAAAACTTTTTCTTAAAAGAAAAAAATTTTTTTTTATTTTTTTACATTAATACGAGCTAACTCCTTGGCTCTAAACATTTCATCGCGTTCTTTATTTCGCTGTTTCTGTTCCAAATAATTCTTTTCGTACAACAAATAATCTTTATAACGCTTGTCATCACGGTCTTTCCAATAGGTTTTTCCATAATGGCTTAGGCTTGCTATTTTTTCGTACAAAACGGTACCAATTTCACGACGTTTTGTAGTGTTACGAGTACGCTCAAGACGCACTGCTTCAAGTGCTTTTACAACCTTTTTTGTTGCCGAAATTTGCGCTTTGATGTTTAGAATATCCTCTTCGGTTAAGTCGTATTTCAAAAGTCTATCCTTAAACTTCTTGAAAACCACAAGCACTTTTTCGCCTATTTCAACTAATTCCTTAGTTTTAATACCAGTAAGTTTTTGACTTGGAAAATACTTTTTTGTTTCTTTTTTTGTTGGCACAATAATCGAAAATCTCAAAAAGAAACTTCTAATCTGCGTAACCAGACGATTTTCCTGTTCGTTTTTTTCGCGAGTGCGAGCCTTAACTTTTTCGGCAAAAAAACTATCCTCTGGATAACGCTTGTACTCATCCAACCGTTTATAAAGTATATCTATGTCTTTTTGTGTAATTCCGTATTTTTGAAAACACTGTAAATCCTCTTCGGCTAACTTTGCCACTAAAGTTCCTCTTTCTATAATTTCTGCTGATGAATAATTGTATGTACTTGCTTTTTTCATGTCTAAACAACCTATTTTCAAGGTGCAAAATTAAAATTTATTTTTGGTTTGTAATATTATTTGTATGTTAAACTTAAATTTTCAAAACTGCTAAAAACGCTTTTTGAGGCACTTCTACATCACCAATTTGTTTCATACGTTTCTTGCCTTTTTTCTGTTTATCCAACAATTTACGTTTTCGGGAAATATCACCTCCATAGCATTTTGCTGTAACATCTTTTCTAAAGGCTTTTATTGTACTACGAGCAATAATTTTGGTTCCGATTGCCGCCTGAATCGCAATATCAAATTGATGTCTCGGAATAAGTTCTTTGAGTTTTTCACAAATATTTTTTCCAAAATCGTACGCATTAGATTCGTGAATCAAACTTGACATAGCATCAACAGGCTCTCCATTAAGCAAAATATCAAGTTTTACAAGTTTGGACTCTCGATAATCTATCGGATGATAATCAAAAGACGCATAACCTTTTGAAATTGATTTCAACTTGTCATAAAAATCAAAAACTATTTCAGCAAGCGGCATTTCAAAATTAAGTTCGATACGGTCTGAAGTTAAATACTGTTCACCGATTTTTATACCGCGCTTTTCCATACAAAGTTTGGTTATCGGACCATAAAATTCTGACTTAGTAATTATATCAGCCTTTATGTACGGCTCTTGAATCGACGAAATCGCTTTTTGTTCGGGTAAACCAGCCGGATTATGAACTTCAATTGTCTCGCCTTTTGTAGTCATAACATTATAACTAACATTCGGCACCGTTGTTATAACGTCCATATCAAACTCCCTCGAAAGTCTCTCCTGAACAATATCCATGTGAAGCATTCCCAAAAATCCACATCTAAACCCAAATCCCAAAGCAATGGAACTTTCAGGAGTAAAGGTAAGGGACGCATCGTTTAGTTGAAGTTTTTCAAGACTTGTTCTAAGTTCCTCATACATACTTGTTTCGATAGGATAAACACCGGCATAGACCATAGGTTTTACTTCGGCAAAACCTTCAACCGCTTTTTCACACGGTCTTTCCACATGAGTTATAGTATCGCCAACTTTTACTTCAACGGCATTTTTGATGCCCGAAATAATATAGCCTACATTTCCCGCCGAAATTTCGTTTTTAGGAGAAAGATCCATCTCCAAAACCCCAACCTCATCGGCCGTATATTGTTTTTTGGTGTTGACAAACTTAACCTGTTCGCCAGTTTTAATAACACCATTATAAACCCTATAATACGCAATTATACCTCTAAAAGGATTAAATACCGAGTCAAAAATCAAAGCCTGAAGCGGTGCTGACGCATCTCCTTTTGGTGCAGGGACTTTCTTGACAATAGCATTCAAAATATCCTCAACACCAAGACCTGTTTTGCCTGAAGCCTCAATAATATCTTCACGATTGCCGCCAATAAGTTCGATAATCTGGTCTTTCACCTCCTCTGGCTTTGCGGCAGGCATATCCATTTTGTTGAGAACAGGAATAATTTCGAGGTCGTTTTCAATTGCCATATAAACATTAGAAATTGTCTGAGCCTGAATACCTTGAGTAGCGTCAATAACCAAAAGAGCACCCTCACAAGCAGCAATCGACCTTGAAACCTCATAACTAAAATCAACATGACCGGGTGTATCAATCAAATTGAGAATATACTCTTGATTCTCAAAACGATACTTCATCTGAATAGCATGAGATTTTATAGTAATACCTCTTTCTCTTTCCAAATCCATATCGTCAAGGACTTGATCTTTCAAATCCCTATCATCAATAGTTTTGGTGAATTGAAGAAGTCGGTCAGCTAAAGTGCTTTTCCCGTGGTCGATATGTGCTATTATGCAGAAATTTCTAATGTTCTTCATAGTAAAAAAATGTATTTTATTCTACAGTTACCGATTTCGCAAGGTTTCTCGGCTGATCAACGTTACAACCTCTTTTAACTGCAATATAATAACTCAAAAGTTGCAATGGAACAACAGTGGTCAACGCTCCAATTGCCGTTGTAAAGTTAGGAACCTCAATAACATAGTCCGACATTTTTGAAATCTCAGTATCACCTTCTCTTACAATCGAAATTACAATGCCATGTCTTGCTTTTACCTCTTGAACATTATTGACGATTTTGTCATAACCACGTTTGTTTGCTCCAATAACCACAACTGGCATTTTCTCGTCAATTAAGGCGATAGGACCATGTTTCATTTCAGCAGCCGGGTAACCAATTGCATGAATGTAACTTATCTCTTTGAGTTTGAGTGCACCTTCAAGCGCAATAGGATAATAACATCCTCTTCCCAAATAAATAAAATTAGGAGAATCTTTATAAATTTCAGCCACTTTTTCAACGACTGAAGTGTCTTTCAAAATCTTTTCGATTTGCTGAGGCACATTCAAAAGTTCACTGATAAGTGCAGAATAAGTTTCCGGTTTGATATTATACTTTGCCTTACCAACAAAAAGAGCCATCATAGCCAAAACCATAACCTGAGCAGTAAAGGCTTTTGTACTTGCAACTCCAATTTCAGGACCAGCATGAGTGTAAACACCAGCGTCAGTTTCACGACTAATGCTTGAACCAACAACATTACAAATACCAAGGACTGTTGCACCTTTTTCTTTTGCAAGTTTTATTGCAGCCAAAGTATCAGCGGTTTCTCCTGACTGCGAAATTGCAATTACAACATCGTCAGAATAGATGACAGGGTTTCTATAACGGAACTCTGAAGCATATTCTACTTCAACAGGTATGCGAGAATATTCTTCAAAAAGATATTCACCAAAAAGTCCTGCGTGCCAAGAAGTTCCACAACCAACAATTATAATTCTGCGAGCGTTCATAATCTTTGTCATAACAGGCAACAATCCGCCCAAAACTATTGAATTGCGAGAAAAATCAACCCTTCCACGAATTGTGTCGCTAATAGACTTTGGCTGTTCAAAAATTTCTTTCAACATAAAGTGGTCGAAACCACCCTTTTCAATTTCATCAAAGTCAAAATCAACAGTCTGAATATTCGGCTCAATAGCATCGTTTTTGATTGTCTTAATACTAACTTCACCTTTTGTCAAAACTGCCATATTATCGTTATCAAGATAAATGACATTATTTGTGTATTCTATAAAAGGTGTAGCATCGGAGCCGACATAAAACTCATTGTTGCCAACGCCAATTACAAGCGGACTACTCTTTCTTGCAACTATCAATTTATCAGCCTCATCGGTGCAGATAACAGCAATTCCGTATGCACCCTGAACTTTGTTAAGAGCAAATCTAACCGCTTCTGCAGCAGAAGTTTTGCCAAACAAATAAATATATTCAATCAAATTAGACAAAACTTCAGTATCGGTTTCTGACTTAAAAGTATAACCTCTTGCTATAAGTTTTTTCTTCAAAATGGCATAGTTTTCAATAATACCATTATGAACAATTACAAATTTTCCATTCATTGAAACATGAGGATGAGCATTAACATCGTTAGGCTCACCATGAGTTGCCCAACGAGTATGACCAATTCCAATTGTCCCATTAGTATTTTTTTTGCCGATAAAATTTTCCAAATCAGAAATTTTACCTTTCACCTTATATACTTGAGGCTTGCCATTGTTAACAATAGCAACTCCTGAAGAATCATATCCCCTATACTCAAGTCTTTTGAGACCATTAATAAGAATAGGATAAACCTCCTTGTCTCCAATATAGCCTACAATTCCACACATAGTTTTGTTTTATTTAGTTAAAATTATTTTTCGTATTTCAAGTATTCTACAACTAATCGCAACGGATTTTCCTTATTGTTTTGCGTATTGATAACACTTCGCGAAAAATCGGATACTTGGTTTGTAGGATGCAAATAGATAGAATATGCAGGAGTATTTCCCGACGCATAAATATCAAGCAAATTTTGCATTCGACCCGTAAAATCTATTGTATAACAATTAGTTTCATAATCCAAATTAAAAACATGATACTGCGTAGAACGAGTACCGTTAGAACTAAAATCAAAGAGTTCATAAAAAGTAAATTCACTACCCGTAATAGCAGACTTTCCCGAACAATACAATCGCTCCATAGCAGGATACAAACTCTGAAGAGTTTTTATAGAATCAGCCAAAGGCACAATCAATTGAGCCCTTACAAGCGAAAAATATTTTCCGCCTACGGAATTAAATTTCTGAATATCAGGAAATTCTAATCTTACTTTAGTACCAGAAAGCCCTTGAATATAAGCATAATCCAATTCCCTATTTTCGGATAAATTTTCCAAAACCGTACCAGAATAATCATGACGCGCAAGATTTAGACGCATATCAGTATCCGATACCGAAAAAACAACACTGCTCGAAGCCGTATCTTCAGGACAATGATAATAAACAGTATATGAAAAATCAGAATATCGGCTATTATAATAAAATCTTGTTATTGTACCTAAATCATCGTCTGGCGTTTTGAAATAAAGACCGCAGATTTTCTCGTCGAATGTAGTGTCAGAAACCGACTCTATGATTTTATCACCATAGGATTTGTCAAGATAAATTGTAAGCGTATTCTTTATTGTTGACGGCGAAAACTGAACCTCGCCAACCTTCGTTTTATCGTAATAGCCCTCAAAATCAATATCTTGATAATAAACAGAATCAGCAGACAAAGGCATTATCAACGGAAAAACCTCCATAGAGAAATTCTTTAAACTATCACCATAAAACCTTTGCGAAGTTGTGTCAAGACCTAAAGTCAAAACAACAGAGTCCGTAACTGCATCCTCACCAAATTTTCCGTAAGAGGTATTTGAAAATTTTGCAGCAAAGGCTGTTATCGTTTTTCCAAATATCGGGTCAGAAAAGCCTCCAGAAGTTAAATAACTTGTATACGAAGCAGTTACATTATCATCATATTCGGTATATGCTTTCACCTCAATTGTATCGGTCAAAACAACCGTTGCATAATCATCTTCAGGCAAAATTGAATGCCCCATTTCGTCCTGACTTTCACATGAATAAATCACAGACAGAAAAAACATAACCGCAAAAAAAGCGATATAGTTAGTTTTCATTTTTTTTTAAACGGAATTTTTCTTTTTAGATTTTTTTTCTTTTTCTACTTGACTATCTTCTAAATCCTCAGCAAATATTTTATCATAAAAATCGGAATAAGCATCAACGTAAGTATCCTTGTCATGATACTCCAAGAAAGGTTTTCCACAATTCTGCATATAATCCAAAACATCTTGATTTATAGTTTGATGTCCCATACTTACAGCGTCCGACATATTTATTGCCAATTTTGAAAGGTTAACAAAATCAGGATTCTCTTTTACGACTTCCAAATCCTTGTCTTGAACCCCATCAACTTTGAGTTTTTTCGCAAAATTTTTCGGGAAACAACCGGGGAAACCATCATTATAAACAGAATAAACCACTTTTGATTTACTAAAAAGCGGATCTTCTTTAAAAGCATTTTTCAAATAAAGCGGTACAAGCGATGTAATCCACCCATGACAATGAACCAAATCAGGAGACCAACGTAATTTTTTTACAGTTTCCAAAACTCCACGTGCAAAAAATATCGCCCTTTCGTCATTATCGTCAAAATATTTACCGTCTTTGTCGGTCAAAATACCCCTACGCTGAAAAAAATCCTCGTTGTCTATAAAATATACTTGCATTCTTGCCGACTGTATAGAGGCCACCTTAATTACAAGCGAATGATCGGTATCGTCAATAATCAGATTCATACCAGAGAGCCTGATTACCTCATGAAGCATATTTCTACGCTCGTTTATCGACCCATAACGAGGCATAAAAGCCCTAATCTCTTTCTTCTTCTCCTGAATTCCTTGAGGAAGGTATCTTCCGATAAGCGACATTTCAGTCTCTGGCAAATAAGGGGCAATTTCTTGTGAAACGAATAAGATTTTTTTCTTTTCCATAAGGTTTCAAGATTTTCTATAAAAATAAGTTACCTATTTCGGGTGCAAAGATAATAATATTTTTTTGATTTTTTGCAAAAAAAAAACGTTTTTTTTTCTATTTACCGTTAAATCAACTATTTATGCTTAAGTAAAGTAAATTTAAAATCGCTGCCAATGCCCGGCATTGACTCTACCCAAATCTTGCCGCCCATAAGTTTCACAAAATGATATGCAATGCCCAAGCCTAAACCATTTTTTCCTGTCTCATCGCCCAAAAAGTTTTTATCGTCAAAAATGGTCTCACTTTGAGCCGTAGTTAGACCCGTACCTGTGTCATAAACGTTTATAAGCATATAATTATCAGGGTCTTCTTCATAATCCTTGACATCAACAATAATATCCCCACCATGAGGCGTATATTTTACGGCATTTGAAAGCAAATTCATCAACACAATCCTAAACAATGCCTTATCTGCCCAAAGCCTATGAACACCGGGAGTTTCATAAATAAGCGTTACCGCTTTGCTCTGCGCTTGAGGTGTATAATGCTCAACACAAACCTTTACCAAAGGATCAACATCAAAACTCTGCATTTGAGTTTCAACTGTATTGTTGATAATTTTTGAACGCATTTCAAGTTTTTCCAACTTGTTGCAGACATAAAAATTATTGCTTTTGATTTTTTCTAAATCAGCCTTTTTATCCACTTTTTCCTCTTGGGCTACCAAATTTTTTAAAAGTGTATCGTTTTTTTTGAGCCTATCAGTTAATTCGTCCAAAGTTGAAGCATAAAGTTTAGTTTGAACTTTCATAAACTTTTCTGCCTCAGAACGCTTTTCACTCAAAATATCTTTTTCGGCTTTAAGTTGCAGAAGATTAGCAAGTTTAGGCAAAAACTCCCTAAAATTGTAGCGAAATCACGACAAATTTGATATATTATACATGGGAGGGGATAATCATGAAGATCGCGGCGTTAGAGCGTATTCAAAAATTGCGCGGGGAGATAGACAAATGTGTTGAACGTGAGGCAGAATTGCGCGCGGCGGCGGAAAAAACGACATCTCTTTTATCCAGCATGCCGAACGCAACACCTAGCGCCTATTCGCGCGTTGAAGAGTATTCGTTGAAAATATATCAAATTCAAGAAACACGGCGACGTTTGGAATTTGCTTTGGTCGCCGCGAAAGTCGATTTTTCGGAGTACATGACAAGCACCATTGAAAACAAAAATATCAGGCAAGTTATTCGGAAGCGCTACTTTGAAGGAAAAAGCTGGCGCGCGATCAGCGCGGAAATGTATTACTCGACGCGGCAATTATTGCGGTTTAATCGCGAGGGACTTCGCCGTCTTGAAGTTTTTAACTCTTAAAAGTTGTCCGTCAATGTCGCTTTCGTAAATGCTAATATATAGAATGAAAGGTATCGCGGCGAAACAGTCTACTGCCGACAGGCAGAATTTTTTTTTTGGAGAGGTAAAAATGTTCATAGGCTCAATCAATCCTGATACTCGAGTGCTCGTGGAGTCATTGATACCCGAGTTTGACGGCTTGCCTGTTTTTGTCGGCTGTAGCGGGAACTTTACGATCGAACGACTCCTGGCAAATCACGGAATAACAAATGTCACCAGCAATGATGTATCGCTGTATTCGACGGCGATCGGGTGCCATTTGACACGGCGGAAACTGCATATTGGAATAAGTGATGAGAACTTTGCTTGGCTGGAGCAATACATTCAAGATGGAGAATCGCAGATAGCAACGTTGCTGCTTTGCAGTGAGTATTTCAAATTCGTCTATAATGACTTGCCGTATTATATTCGGCAGGCAGGGGCATATCGCAATCAATTCGACAAGCTCTTTCAAAAGACCGTGGCGCGCGTCCGTGATCGGCTTGGGGCGTTGACGATCAAAGATTATTTTTGCGGCGACGTGTTGAAATACCTTGACGCCGTGCCGGAGGAATCGGTTTTTTTGTCGTTCCCGCCGACATATACGGGCGGCTATGAAAAGTTGTATGCGCGGATCGAAGAAATATTTGCATGGGATAAACCTGTTTATGAAGTTTTTTCCGAGGCAAGCTTTGAGATATTAAAGATGGAGATGAAGAAGAAAAAAAAATGGGTAACGTTGCGTGATGAGCCGGACCCCAAAGACGCAGAATTTTTGATCGCCGAGTTCCAGCCCGCATCGACCACGCGCACAGTTTGTGTGTACAGCAATATCAAAACGAAGTGCAGGATATCAAAGCCGCAAAAGGTATTTGCTCCGGTGATGATCGAGCGTGCTCTAGGCGAACTGACGGGGAATTTAAAGTTGGCGCGGCTGACGGTTGAACAGATGAACACATTACGCAGTGAATATATGTCGCGGTCGATTGATTTTCCCGCCGTGGCCGACGTTGTGATCGGGATATGCGACAATGATAAGTTACTCGGTGTATTGGGGATCAAGAAAGTCTCGCCGTATTACAGGAGTCTTGCGGACGTGTACATGGTCGCGGACTTTTGTGTTGGACCTTCGATATACAAGCGTCTGTCAAAATTGGTTTTATGCGTGGCACTCACGACCGATGTAAAAAAAATATTGGAGGCAGAATTTCAATACCCCGTCAAAAAGATTTTTACAACGGTATTCACGAAAAAGGCAGTGTCGATGAAATACCGAGGTTTGTTCGAGTTGTTCAACAAGAAGGAAAAAGGCGACGCGTTAAATTATGTGGCAGAAACAGGGCGTTGGACGTTGAAGGAGGCGTTTGAATTTTGGAAGGAGAAATACGGGGATTGCTAAACAACGGATATGAATTGGCAGAGGTAGACGTCGGCGATTTTGAATTTCTCGAGAAAAATGCGCGGTACATGACGAATTACATGTTCAACAATTTGGTAGAGAACATCAAAAAAGACGGGACGCTGACGTCGGTTCCGCTGTGCTACAAGCACGACGGCAAGTATAAAATATTGTCGGGCAATCACCGAGTGAAGGCGGCGATGGAAGCGGGGCTGACAAAATTATTGGTAATGTATACGGAAAAGCCTCTAAGTCGAGCGGAGCAAGTCGCGATCGCCTTGAGTCATAATTCGATCGAAGGTAAAGATGATCTCGTTCTGTTGAAGGAGTTGTGGTCTGAGATTGACTCGGTCGATTTAAAGAAATACTCGGGGCTTGACGACAAAACACTATGGGAGATGGACAAAAGCGAATTGCAGTCGTTGACTGAATTTCATTTGGAGTATAAGACGCAAACGTTTTTGTTTTTGCCGGATGAAGCGGATCGTTTAAAAAATGTGTTTGAAAACGCCCTCTCCTTAGTTCACAAAGACAAGGTCGCCTATGCCAATAGGTTGCAGGATTTTGACCGCTTTATTGATGCGCAATCGAAGATACAGAATGCGTATGATGTCAAAAACAGCGCGGTCGTGATGATGTTGATGCTCGATATGTTTGAAAGACATCTCGAGGAATTGCAAGAAGGCTATATCGACGGCGACGAGGTAAAACACAAAAAGAATGTACCGATCGCGAGCGTCCTCGGGAATGATCTTATCCCCGCTTCGATCGCTTTGTTGTTAAAGAAGGCAATCGACAAGATGATCGACAAAGGCGAAGTAAAGAAAAAGAACAAGGCAGAAGCAATAAAATTAATGGCGGAAAAATATTTGGAAGGAGAACATCATGGCAAGAAAGGGCGAAGCAGCAAACTGGCTGACGGGCGAGAACCTAAATAAAGTATGCGAATGGGTAGCAAACGGCTTGACGGACAAGCAATTAGCAAAGAATATGAGTATATCGGAATCGACTTTTTACAAGTGGAAAAATCAATACCCTGACTTCGCGACGGCATTATCGGAGGCGAAAGAAAAACCGAAGATGGAACTTGAAAACGCGATGTTCAAGCTGGCGACGGGCAAGATGCAGATCGAAGAAACAAAAACAACCCTCGATCCTCAAACACAGCGTGTGACCAAAATCGACAGGGTAAAAAAGCAGTTGCCGCCGAATGCGCAAGTGCAAATGTTTTTGGCGCGAGCGTGGATGCCCGAGAAATATAAAGAAGAACGAATGACGGACATGGATGATCTTATTGGAGGTTGACAGCGATGCTGATGCGCCAATGTATTTGCGGACAAATGGTAAAGCAGGGCAAGAAATGTCCGGTGTGCTCGAAAAAATATCAGAAACAATACGATCGGACGAAACGAGACAAAGGGCGCGCGGCGTTTTATCACAGCGTGAATTGGAAACGAATAGCGGAGGCGATAAAGGCGCGTGCAAGCGGGCTTGACGAATACGAACTCGCGCACGGCAGAGTAGTGCGCGGGACGATAGTGCATCACATCGAGCCGCTGTCTGAACGCCCCGATCTGGGATTGGATATGCGCAATCTGATATACGTGTCGGACTTGACGCATCAGATAGTGCACGCGGAGTATGCGAAAGGAGAGGCGGCATGCGCGCGAATGAAAGAAAAGTTGCGTGAGGCAGTGCCGCCGTTCGGGAAGTTTTTTGTATGAGGAGGCTTGGGCATGGGACGAACGCGAAAGGCAGTCGAGGCGAACAGAAAGCATCTGACGAAGGCAGAAAAGCAAGAGCGATTAGATTCTGAACTGGGCAATCGAGTCGGGCGAGACGAATTGACTTCGGAGGGCTTGTTGACGGCGGTCGGGCAAGCAGAGTTCGATCGGCTGATAAAGCAGGCAACGTGGCTTGACAATATAGCGCGAAACGAATTGATCACGTATTGTTTCTGTTGGGAACGGGCGCGCGCGATAATGGAGGCGGGCAAAAGAAAAATCCTGTCGGATCACTCGAGGCGCGCGTTGCGAGAATACACAGGCGAGATGCGGGCGATAAGTTTGAAGTTAGGGCTGTCGTCGACGGATCGATTGCGATTGGCGGCTCCGGCGAAAGAGCCCAAGCCGAATAAATTTCTTAAGCACCTAAAATGAAGGATCGGACATCGGAATATGCGCGGCGAGTGCTCGACGGCAAGGAATTGACGGGGCACAGCGAATATCTGGCGTGCAAGCGGCACATAGAAGATATGCACCGCACGGACTTCGAGTATAAATTTGACGCGGCGGAGGCAGAGTATCACATCAACATAGCGAACGAATTGACGTTGGGCGAAGGGCAAGACGTAAAGCCGTTGACGTTGCGCGGATTTCAAAATTTCATAGTCGGCAGTTTATTCGGTTGGCGACGAAAAAGATCGAAGGAGCGACGGTTCCGCGAGGCATATATTCAGATGGGGCGTCAAAACGGGAAGTCGCTGTTGGCGGGCGTGATGGCGAATGACTTTGCGTCGTTCAGCGGCTATCAATATGGACGAATATTGTTGACGGCGACGAAACAAGAGCAGGCAAACATCGTATGGGACGAGATACATAAATTTATCCGCAGTGATCCTGAGTTATCGGAGTTATATAGGGTAAAGAAATACATACGGACGATAGAAAGCAAAGTGACGGGAACGACGATCCGCGCGATCGGTCGCGACACGAAAACG
>CAJOGF010000013.1:0-15056 GCA_905233995.1 uncultured Bacteroidales bacterium
ATGTGATGAGCATCAGCCGAAGCACCGCCGCCACCTACTTCACAATAAATTTTTGCGCCACGTTTTTTTGCATGTTCGTACTCTTCAAGAATAAGACAACCAGCACCTTCACCGATAACAAAACCGTCTCTATCCTTATCAAAAGGTCTTGAAGCCGCTTTCGGGTCATCATTTCTTGTAGACAAAGCCTTCATAGCATTAAAACCAGCCAAAGCAGCTATTCCAATAGGAGATTCCGAACCTCCAGTTACAATAATATCAGCCTTACCAAGTCTTATCCAATTGAAAGCATCAATTATAGCGTGTGCCGAAGACGCACATGCCGAAACTGTTGCATAATTAGGACCCCTAAAGTCATATTTCATCGAAATATAGCCAGCAGCAATATCACTAATCATTTTAGGAATAAAGAACGGACTGAACTTAGGTGTACCATCTCCTTTTGCGAAGTCCATAACTTCAGCAGTCATAACGTTGATACCTCCTATTCCAGACCCCCAAATTACACCCGTACGTTCATGATCATACTCTTGCTCCAATAGACCTGCATCTTTCATACCCTCCTCTGTTGCAATAAGGGCAAACTGGGTAAACAAGTCCATTTTGGCAACGGCTTTTCTATCAAAATACTTATTTGGATCGTAATCCTTTACCTCACATGCAAACCGTGTTTTAAATTTTTCGGGATTAAAACGGGTAATTGGACCTGCACCGCTTACCCCGGCTTTTAAGCTATCCCAAAACTCGGTTATATTGTGTCCTAAGGGAGTTATGGCTCCCATGCCGGTAACAACTACTCGTTTTAATTCCATAAAATTTCTTCTTTTTAACTTTTAAAGTTTAAAAAAAAATTACTTTTTGTTGTTTTCTACGTAATCAATTGCGTCGCCAACGGTAGCGATTTTTTCTGCTTGATCATCCGGAATATCAATAGAAAATTCCTTTTCAAACTGCATAATCAATTCTACTGTATCAAGAGAATCTGCACCCAAATCATTGGTGAAACTTGCCTCGTTAGTAACTTCTGATTCGTCTACACCTAATTTGTCTACGATAATCGCTTTAACGCGTGATGAAATGTCTGACATAATTAATTAAATTTTTAGTTTTTAATATGTTTTCTGTTTTTAAATTTCGAGTGCAAAATAAATAATTTTCGACCACAAAAAAAAATTTTTTTATAATCCGTTGTAAATTAATTTATTATTTTTCGTCCGAAAAAAAATTTATTTTCTTTAAAAAAAATTGTGTATTAAGCATTTAGAATATTAATTTTGCAACGCGTTTTTTTTATTTCTTAACATAAAAATAATTTAGACCAAGTTGTTTTAAGACGATAAAAATGTTAAAAACTTTACTTACATATTTACTTTCGGTTGTTTTTTTAATTAACGCATACCCAACCGATATTAAATTTTTGCGGTTAAGGCTAAAAATTGACCCTTCTGTCAAATACATAAAAGCCTCAGCCACAGAAGTCTTTAGCATTACCCCAACAACAATGCCAATAGAAATAGAACTTTCAGATTCTCTTAAAATCAACTACATTCTGCACAAAAAACAAAAAGCCAATTTTTCGCACCAAAATGGAATCATCAGCATAATGCCAAACGGTTTTTGGTCAGAAACTGACAGTATCACAATAGATTACGAAGGTATTCCATGCTCTACTGGATTAGGTTCTACAAAATTTACAATTCATAACGGAGAACCAATTTTTTGGACTTTAAGCGAACCATACGGCGCAAAAGATTGGTTTCCATGCCGTCAAGACATAAACGACAAAATAGACTCTTCGTTTATAACAATAGAATGTCCCGAAAAATACAACGCCATTTCAAACGGCAAACTCACGAAAGAATACACAAAAAACGGAACAAGAATCTTAGAATTTCAACACAAATACCCTTGCGCATATTATCTTTTAGGAATAGCAATCACCAAATACAAAACATATTATGATTATGTAGTTTTTGACAAAGACACTTTTAAAATTGCAAACTACGTATATCCCGATTATTACGAACAAGCAAAACGAAAAACATGGAAATTGGCTCCCGTTTTCAAAATGTTTTGCGAATATTTCGGCGAATATCCTTTCAAAAATGAATCCTATTCTCACGCACAATTTAGTTGGTCAGGCGGAATGGAGCATCAAACGGTGAGTTTCATAACCGATTTTGACCTCGACCTTATGATTCATGAATTGGCTCATCAATGGTTTGGAAATTTTATAACATGCAAAAGTTGGAAAGATATTTTCTTAAACGAAGGTTTTGCAACATATTGCGAACATCTTGCCGTAGAAAAAGGTCTTGCAAGCACTTCAAACGAGGTACAATGGCGAAGAGCCACAATTAATAAAGCCTGTCAACTAAACAATTCTTGTCTTGAAATTATGGACACTCTTGATATTCACACACTTTTCAACACAAGAATATGTTATTATAAAGGTGCAATGGTGCTTCATCAATTAAGACGAGAATTAGGCGATGAGATTTTTTTCAAAGCATTGAAAGAATATCTAAACAAAGAAACAATTCATTATAAAAATGCGTCAATAAAGGATTTTATTGACATCGTTTCTGAAGTTTCACAAAGAAATCTTGACTGGTTTTTCTCTCAATGGTTTTATGGCAAAGGTTATCCAATTTACGAAATCAAATGGCAACAACGCACCTCCGAAATAATTGATTTGAATTTCTCACAACAACCAAGCGATGGGTCAACACGCTTTTTCCGCGCCAAGATCCCGCTAATGATTTATGGCGAAAACGGAGAAAAAATTCTCTATCGCTTCAATAATTATTATCAAAGTCAATATTTTACACTGAAAACTAACTTTGTTGTCAGCAGAATTGTTTTTGACCCAAATTGCGACATTCTTTCACAAGGCTCGCAAGTAAAAAAAGCAGAATTAACGGTAAAAAAAGTTCGTACAAACAAACGTCAAAAGGACTTAAACAAAAAATCAAACCAATCAAAAAAATCTTCATACCAAAGCGCGGCTTGTTTATCAGAACCTTTTATAAGCGAAGGATTTACACCGAATCCATGTCCACCGTGTTCATAAAGTTGAAATTTATAAACTTTGTCAGCATTTTTTAGCGAATCCGCAAATCTAACTGAATTTCTATAATCCACAATCGGGTCGTCTTTGCAAGCAATCACAAAAAGTGGAGGTAAATTTCTGTCCAAATGTCTTTCCAACGACATAGAATCTTTTAATTGACTATTATAATATTGACCAAGAAGATTTCTACGCGATTTTTTATGAACATAGTCATCTTGCATTGTTACAACAGGATATATCATTATATTAAAGTCAGTCTTTAAGTTTCTTGACTTGCTATCCACAAAATTTTTGTCGTAATAAATTGCCGAAGTCCCCGACAAATGCCCACCTGCCGAAAAACCACAAACCCCAATTTTGTCAAAATCATAATTATCTCTGACATAAATAATTGCCTTCTGAAGGTCTTGAATTTGCGACGGATAACGATTACCTTTAATGCCACGACGATAAAACAACACAAAAGAATCAAAACCATGCTCACAAAACAATTTTGCAGGAGCAAAGCCTTCGTTTTCTTTTGCCAAATAACAATAACTGCCTCCCGGACAAAAAATTACAGCAGTATTTTTTTTATTATCGCTTTTCTGACAAGGGAAATAATACAAAACAACTTGTTTTTGTCTGAAATCCAAAGGTTTATCGCCCCAAAGTTTTACTTGTTTTTGTTGACCATAACCCAATAGCGGCAGACAAAACAAAAAAATCAACAAAAAAAATCTCATTTTTTTATTTCAACAAGAAAAAAGTACCCAACACGATAAAAAATAATCCAATCCACCTTGTAAAGGGAATCGACTCACCAAAAACCCACATCGAAGCCAAAACTCCAAACACATAACTAAAACTTGTAAGCGGATACGCAACCGAAAATTCAAAATGTTTTAAAATATAAAACCAAATAAGCATAGCCGAAGTCATGCTTAACCCACTGAAAAGCAAATTCCAATTTGTGAGATACGATTTTATGACATTCCATTCAAAACAAAATTTTTGAGCGTTTTTCATTGCAAGTTTCAAGAAAACTTGTCCAAACGCCAAACATAAACATTGCAAAAGCGATAAAGAAAGAAGTTTTAGCATTTCTCGATTAATATAAAAGAAAATTCTTTTGCATTATAATGATTGAAAATCAATATTTTATTAATCTCTTTTTCAACCTTTTTATCAAGTAAAAGAAAATCTGGAACAAAATTGTTTTTAATTATTTCTTGAGCCGTCAAAACAGCATACGACACAGCAGAATAACTTTCACCGAAAACATTTTTGTAAACGCCTCGACAGTAATTTTTGCACAATTTATCATAAACTTTGTCATTTTCGGGATTACCGTTATAACCGCACAAGCAAAGGTCAAATTCTTGATTTTTAAGCATTTCGTCCGCCAAAAAAATATCGTCAGAAAAAATCATATCCAAATTTGAAATTTTGCAACAAGATTGTAAAGTTTTTTCCTTTGAAATTATCATACCACACGAGGCTTGTCCAGCAAAACCAATCTTAGAAAAATTTAAATATCCTTGACGTTTTAGAATATTAAAATAAGTTGACGACATTTCGTCGAACCCACCAACAAAAGCGTTAGAAATTTTAGCGGTTTTAATTTGCAAAAAAGCATCAGAAAGTGCGCTTTCAAACGATAATCCATTATGACAATAAGTGGAATTATAACCGTTGCACTTCAGATAAACGGCAATGACACTTGCAATAGTGTTATGAGTACTTTGCATAAAAAATGACGGTTTCAAAAAGTCTTCCCCGTTATAAACCAAATCTTTTAGGAAATTTTCCGTACTTTCAACGCATCCCAAGCCAGAGCCTACAATAATTGCCTGAAGAGATTTAAGCCCAGATTTTTCCAAAGCATTTTGCGAAACCACCATCGCCCGTTTGAGTATAGAAGTATTCCGTCTTAACAAGTTTTGCGGCAAAAACTGTTTAAAATCAGGATCTTGAGCAAAAACAAGTTCTTGATTTTCAAATGTTAACGGATTAAGAAACCAATCATTACAAAGCGGTCTTTGAACCGAAATCTGCGAAATACTGTTAATAAAAACCTCCGTCATACTCTTAACTCTTAGAAAAAATCAATGAAGTATCATTACCACCGAAACCAAAACTATTTGACATCACAAAATTAAGTTTTTTCTCTTTGCTGAAAGTCAAAGGTGAAAAATTAAGTTCTGAAATCGGAGTTTCAAAACCCAAATTCATAGGCAAAAAATTGTTTTTCAGACACATAACACTAATTACAGCCTCAAGCGCACCAGAAGCACTTGTTGTGTGTCCCGTAAAAGATTTTGTGGACGAAAAATCAGGAATTTTATCACCGAAAACACGATTTAACGCTCTCAATTCCGTTAAATCATTGTTCAAAGTACCCGTTCCATGACAATTTATATAATCAATCTCTTGCGGCAAAATGTCAGCATAGCGAATAGCCTTTGTCATTGCAAGATAAGGGCCTTCTCCTAAATCTGAAGTTGCAGTCTGATGAAAAGCATCACAAGCATTTCCAACGCCAATAAGTTTGCACAAAGGCTCTTTTTGACGTTTTTTTATAGACTCAAAACTTTCCAAAACCAAATAGCCAGCCCCTTCGCCAAGATTAAGACCATTACGATTTTCATCAAAAGGCTTACAAACCTCGGTAGAAAGTATTTTCAACGAATTAAACCCATTGAAATGGTATTTCGACAAACTTTCAGCACCACCTGCTATCACAATATCAAATTTTCCACTTTCTATAAGCATTGAAGCATACAAAATTGCGTTTGCGCCAGCAGAACAAGCAGTTGAAATACTTGTTGTAAAGGTTGGTTTAATTTCCAAATTTTCAGCAATAAAATCGGTAGAATCACCAATATTATGAGGATAAAGCCAAAAATTTTTTTTATCATTATTGACAAAATCGTCATAAAACATTTCCATTCTGTCCATTCCGCCAACCGTTGTACCGCTAACAAAAGCAATTCTACTTTTCTTTTCTAATGTTGCCATCTTAAGGGCTTCGTTTGCAGCAATAAGTCCAAGCAAAGGAGTTCTCACAAGAGGCAATTTATCAGAAATTTGCGCCGCATTTGCAAGTGAAAAATAATCTTTTTTGATTTCGCCACAAGGAAAATCTTTGAACTTTGTATCCAAAAAGTCCAAATACGAAATTCCGGTTTTACCTTTTTTCAACGACAAAAAAATCTCCGCCGAATTATCACCGATTGCCGAAATTGCACCTATCCCTGTAACAAAAATCTCCATCGAAACACTAAACTATTTTAAACGGTTTTTATTTATGTAATCCGCCATAACGCGGACACTTTCAAAAATCTTTTTACCCTCTGAAGCGTCTTTGAGTTTAATGCCGTAGTTTTTTTCCATCAACACTATAAGTTCCAAAGCGTCAATGGAATCAAGACCTAAACCGTCGCCAAAAAGAGGTTCGTCATCGCCAATATCTTCCGGCTTTTTGTCGTCAAGATTCAGTGTGTCAATAATTTGATTTTTTAGTTTTAAAATTAATTCTTCCATATCGTTTCAAATATTTTTTTGACATTAAAAGCATCAAACTTTTCGCAATTTTCTTTTTTCGCAAACTTTGACACCAAAAACATCATTGATTTAATTTGCGAATTTACAAATTCCGACCAACCTGACAAAACATAATCCTGAAAAATTAAACTACTGTTAACAATATTAACAAAAATCTCTGGCGAAAATTTTTCTAAAACATAAAACGAACTTTCACCTTTTAAACCATGCCTTATACAAACCTCTCCTGTCGAAATATTAGGTAAAGTATAAACGAAAATCGACGGCGACGGAAAGTAATTATTTTTATCAGATATAGTCTTCTCAAATTTTACGTCTGCTTCAAAGGAGGCAAAGTTGTTCATAAAGACAATTCCAACATTATTTCTGTTTTCTGGCAAAAAGTTTTTTAGGTTTTCTGCCAATAGAAAAACATTCTTGGCAAGAAAATCCATTTTGAAAAACTTTGAATAATTATAGTTTTGATTTCGATAAATAGAAGTAAGAAAATCATTTTCAACGATTTCTTTATCAGATAGAGAATGTGAATTATTATCAAAACCAAAGGTTCTTTTGCTTTCGTTTATAAAAGAATAATTTTCTATATATGACATCTTCTTTCTAATTTTTTTTCTTGAAAACAGCCGCAGCATTAACACCGCCAAAACCTGAAATCAATTTTACAAAATATTGTTTATCAGTTGTATCATTTTTGGTTGTTACCTTAATTTTTTTACTGACACCAAGGTCTTCAAAGCCCAAAGTTTTAAGAATAACACCTTTATTTAAAGCATAATAAGAAAGAATTGTCTCCAACAATCCCGCAGCACCAAGCGTATGACCAAAATATCCTTTTAATGCGCAAATCGGCACTTCTGAAAGTTCGGCTTTTGAAATTGCAGTTGCCTCCATTTCATCATTGAAAATCGTAGCCGTGCCATGCGCAGAAATAAACGCAATATTGTTTTTATCAATATTTTTCAAAACCTCTTGCAAGGCGTTAAACGCGCCTTCTGCCGTTTTTGACGGGCTTGAAATATGATAAGCGTCCTGACGAATTGACCCAGCAATATAATTTTCTGAGTCAGTTTTTTTCAGCACCATAGCCGATACAGCCTCGCCAAGATTCAGTCCATTACGTTCAATGTCAAAAGGTCTGCAAGGCTTATTAGACAAGGCTTTAAGAGAAGAAAATCCCGAAAGAGTAAATTTTGTAAGAATATCACCACCAAAAACTACCGCCTTGTCAATCATGCCCGAAGAAATAGCCCTACAAGCCGAAATTATAGCACAAAGTCCTGACACACAAGCGTTAGAAATTACAATAGGAATATTTGGATTATTAAAAAAACTTGAAATCATTTTTGCCGTATACCAAAGATTAAGTCTTGAATCGGAAAATTGATTTTTATCAAGAAGTTCAATATTTCCTTTAGTTGACGAAAAGAAAAATCCTGTACGAAAGTCTGTTACATCAATATTTTTAATTGCTTTCCCAACTGTCAACAAAAGGGCTTTTTCTAATTTTAAATATTGCGACGGACTTTTGGAAAAAAAATTTTCAAACTCCAAATCCAACAAATTCCAGTCAATTGCTGACAAACAAAAATTTCCGTCCAAGGAGAAAATGCCGTCAGAAATTTTTAGTCCACTCTTAAAGTTAAGAACATTTTGAAAATTCTCTTCTGTTGAAAACCCCAAAGGCGAAATAATGTTGTCAGATACAATTTCAATCATATTTTTAGGAAAAAAATTCAAAAAAGTTAAACCACTGACACGGATATTTTTTTAGATTATTATAAAGTTCAAAGGCGAATTTTCTTGCCAAACATTCGGCTTTTTGCTTATTATTAGCAGCCTGATTATCAACTTCTAAAGGTTTTACTATTACCTTATAACGATATGTTTTTTCTCTGAAAACAAAAACTGCCAACAAAGGTACACCTCTAATTGCAGCAACCGAAAAAGGTCCTAACGGAAATTCGGCTTTTGCATTACCAAAATCACAAACCAAATTTTTCTGACTACCCAAAGCCCTATCTCCGGGCATCGCAACAATATCACCCTCCTGAAGCGCAGAATTGATTTCAAACAAATGCGACATGTCATCTCTGACGGGTAACATCTCAACATTATTTTCTTCAAAACGCATAAATCTCTGTTTTTGAAGTATTTCGGATTCGCCACCAAAAACAAGAGCATGAATTTTCTTTGACACTTGTTTTAGCAAATAGCCACAAATTTCAAAATTTCCAGTATGCGAGCCAATAATCATAAAACCTTCTTTTTCTTTAACGAGTTTAAAGAAAAGATCGTTTCCAATATCTTCAACCTTAAATTTATGTTTCTGACCTGAAAATACTGAAAATCTATCCATTAAGACTTTTCCAAAAGTATTATAAGTTTTCCAAACAAGCAACAAAGTTCTAAAATTCTTTTTATAACCGTATACTTTTTCAAAATAATGAAAAATTGCTTTTCGGGATTTTGTCCCGAAAAGCATATAAAAAGGAATTGTTAAATACATGAAAAAGTATCCAACCCTAACATCACAATATTTAAACAGAAAAATCAAAAATTTCTGTCCAAAATTGCCACCTCCAGTAACACCTTTCCACTTATTTGACTCTGTAACTGCCATTATGATTTTATGTGAACGTCCATTTGCGGGAATGGAATATTGATACCCGCCTCGTCAAGGGCTTTTTTGCCTTTTTCGATATTGTAATAATAGATATTCCAATAATCTTTTGGTTCGCAATAAGTCAATTGCTTGATACTTACGCTATTATCACCAAGAGCAGAAACCACACACGAAGGAGCGGGATCTGTAAGAGCACCCGGTGCTGAAATAGCAACATCTGTCAAGATTTTTTTGGCAACATCAATGTCAGCATAATAATCAATTCCAAATTCTATGTCAACACGTTTGCGTCCCAAAAAGTTGTGATTAACAATATTACCGTTGCTTAACGAACTATTAGGAATTATAATTGTTGCTCCTTGAGCCGTTTTAAGTTTTGTTGAGAAAATCTGAATATCATCAACAACTCCAGTAAAACCTTGTGCTTCAATCAAATCACCAATTCTGTATGGTTTAAAAATCTGAATCAACACACCTCCCGCAAAATTTGACAACGACCCTTGCAAAGCCATACCTATCGCCAAACCAGCAGCACCAAGAATAGCGACAAACGAAGTTGTTTCAACGCCAGCCATTTGCAATACTGAAATTATCAGCAATATCTTTAAAACAATGTTTATCAATGTTTTAAGAAAAGAGCGGAGCGACAACTCAACATTGCGTTTTTCCATAACAATATCCGTCAAACGCAACAATCTCTTAATTATCCAAAAGCCAGCAATAAGAACAACTATTGCCAACAAAAGTTTTGGACCATAAGTAAGAGCAAGTTCTACAAGTTTGGTCCAAATTGCTTGCACATTTATATTCATTTCTTTTTACAATTTTAAATTATTTAATACCAAGTTTTTTTGCAATATCATTAGGGATAGCATTTTTATGAACCATAATATCAATTGTTTTCATGGCTACAAAAGTTTTTGTAAAATACCAAGTGCCTTTGTAAGGGTTGTCAGTTCCCCATGAATTTTTAGCCATATAATATTCTTTTCCGTTTTGGTCTTTTGCTATACCATAGATCAACATTCCGTGGTCATCGGTCGTTTCCCAATTATCATATCCCAATTGACGAAGTTCCTGAGTTGCTTTGATTTCCGGCAAAGGTTTTGACGTTAAGAAATCGCGTTTTGACCAGTCGGATGTAAGACCTGTCCAACGTGCTTGGTCAGAACCTGAAAGTTCTTTAGATTCAACATCAGGGAGTTGACCTATTCCACTACGAGAAAAGCCTAATTCTGAAACGTCAGCACCCCAAGCAAGAGTATAACCATTGTTGACTGCATTATCAATGATTTTCATCATCTCGTCCATAGGAACATTGTATGCCAAATCCCAACGCCAATTGTCCTGAACCTCTATCACCATTTTTTCGTAAAACGGATGATGAGTAAATGATGTTATCGACACATAATCGTCCATATTAAGAGGCAAACTCTCTGCATACGATTTAGGAGTATATTCTTTGCCTTTATAAGTAAATTTTTCGGGACATTTTCCCAAATACGTGTCATAAATGGCTTGAAGTCCAGTTTTCCAAAGAGGCGACAGTTTTTTTGCTTCACTTTTTGCGATTCCGTTAACATAACCTTCAGCGATTTTGTCAAGTTCGTTATTGTTAGGAAGTTTTTCGCCGTATAGAGTTCCCATTGTTGGCATTGCTTCTTCAGGGATAATACCATAATGTTTCCAACAATAAGCCACATCGTATGCAAAACCACCCGGCGAAAAAGAAACATCACCATGAGTTCTGACCGACTTTTCTGCTCTATCCATCATAGTTTTGTTGACAACAAAAGCCTCCGAAAAATCATATTCGCCTTTACCAAGTCTTAAAAGTTCACTTTCAAAATAACTAAGAGTAGAAAAGCACCAACATGTACTGCTTCGGTTTTGATTTTTAACACTACTTATCGGCAATTCTTTAACCGTAGTAAACTGAAATTGAGCAGCCGCAGGATACATAAAACCTACTGCCAATACACTTAAAACAACTTTTTTTATCATTTTTATTTTTATAATTTATTATCTCTAACCAACTATAAGGTTAAAATTTCCTCTTTTGTTAAACCAGAATATCGTACAATTTTTTCAATAGGTTCGTTATCATTTTTCATCATACGAGCCATTTCAACAGACTTTTGTTTTACGCCTTCGGCTCGTCCTTCAGCACGTCCTTTTTCAATACCGATTTTTTCAACCGTTAAATCTCTGTCTTTACGCAAAAAATCCATGTCCCAAAAACTATCAAAAGCACGTTGTTCGTCCTCTGAAAGGTTGCGACATAGTTCTAAGGCTTCTTTAACGTCATCATTGTCCAACAAATCATCAGTTATTTCTTCTACTCCTGTCTTGGCATTTATTGAGTTCAAAAACTTCTGCCACAATTCCAACATAGTTTTTTGACCTTTATCACAAGGCTTAAATTTGGGCAGTTCAATACAAACTATTTCAATCCCCTGAATTACATGTGCAGGATTACCAATCTCTGACATATTGTAACGATGATAGTTTTCAGTTGTATCTGTTTGATAAACATCGTTCAAAATGTTAACAGCAAACACTCTTTTGAGTTTATAATACCTTTCTCCTTTCAAATACAATGAGGTATAAACTTTTGCACTATTGAACATTACACGTCGTAAAAAGTCAGCAGACCAATACATCTGCATCTCTACAACAAAATAATCACCGCTATAATCTTGACAACGAACATCAACAATACTGCTACGTTTACCGTCCGTCATAGGCAAAACCTCTGAAGGTAAATATTCGATGTCTGTTATTGGATTGTTAGTATTTTCTAATTTCAAGACGGCGTTCAATAGACTGATTGTAAGGTTTTTATGATAACCAAATACTTTTTTAAACACAACGTCTGTTTTCGGGTCGTAGTATTGCATATCAATATTATTTTTATCGACAAAGATAATGAAGTTTAAAATATTTTGCAAAAACTAAATACACCAAATAACAAAAAAAATCCGACTACTTTTTTAGAAGTCGGATTTTTTTGTATTTAGAAAAAAATTAATTTTCTCTTTTTGGACGGAAACCACCGTTACCACCTTGACGATTGTCGCCTCTGTCGTTTCTTTGACCTCTGTTGAAACCGCCGTTGTTAGAACGTGAATTATTAAACTGTCTTTCTCCTTGTGGACGTGCTGGACGCTCCCTATCAACATAACCTTCTGGTTTTGGAATCAAAACTTTGTGCGAAAGTTTCAATTTACCAGTTTTTTTGTCAATATCAAGAAGTTTAACGTCGATTTCATCACCTTCGTTCAAGACTTCGCTAACATTTTCAATGCGTTTCCAATCTATTTCAGAAACATGCAAAAGACCTTCTTTACCCGGTAAAATCTCAACAAAAGCACCAAATTCTACAACTGATTTCACAACACCTTTGTACACCTCTCCTATTTCAGGTTCAGCAACAATTGCTTTGATTTTAGCAACCGCTTTGTCCATATCTTCTTTGTTAACAGCCGATACAGAAACAATACCAACTCCGTCAACCTCATCAATAGTAATAACAGAATTGGTCTGCGCTTGAATCTCTTGAATAATCTTGCCACCGGGTCCGATAACTGCACCAATGTAATCTTTAGCAATTGTGAATTTCTCCATTCTCGGAACAAACGGTTTGTAATCTTCGCGAGGTTTATCAATTGTTTGAAGCATAATCGACAAGATATGAGCACGACCTTGTTTTGCTTGTTCGAGTGCCTTTGCAAGAATCTCGTAACTAAGACCATCAACTTTAATATCCATCTGACATGCAGTGATACCTTCAGGCGTTCCAGCAACTTTAAAGTCCATATCTCCTAAATGGTCTTCATCGCCAAGAATATCCGAAAGAACAGCATATTTATCCGATTCAGTGTCAGTTATAAGTCCCATTGCTATACCTGAAACTGGACGTTTGATTTTAACACCAGCATCCATAAGAGCAAGACAACCTCCACAAACACTCGCCATTGACGAAGAACCGTTAGACTCCAAAATATCAGAAACAACTCTTATTGTATAAGGATTTTCTTCAATAGGAGGAAGAACTTTCTTCAAAGCCCTATGCGCCAAATTACCATGACCTACCTCACGTCTCGAAACACCTCTTGCCGCTTTAGCCTCACCTGTTGCAAAAGCAGGGAAATTATAATGAAGAAGAAAATTATTTCTGCCTGTTTCCAAAACATTGTCGATAATCTGCTCGTCAAGTTTTGTACCGAGAGTACAAGTTGCAAGCGACTGAGTTTCACCACGAGTAAAAATTGCTGAACCATGAACTTTCGGCAAAACATCGGCTTCACACCAAATAGGACGAATTTCATTGGTTTTACGAGAATCAAGACGAATACCTTCATCAAGAATCAAACGACGTACTGCTGTACGAAGTTCATCGTTGAAATATCTGTCAATAAGGATTTTTTTCTCCTCAAGTTCTTCTTCGGTCAAAGCAAGCGATTCAATAAAATCTTCTTCGATTTTCTCGAATGCTTCTGCTCTTTCGTGCTTACCAAGACCTTGTTTTGCTGTATCGTAAATTTTTTGATAAAGTTCTGCTTTAATTTTTTGCTGAAGTTCTGAATCAGAGATTTCAGGCTCGTATTCTCTTTTTACAACACCTTTTTCTTCTGCCATTTCCTTCTGAATCTTGCATAACGGTTTTATAGCCTCGTGAGCAGCCTTAATAGCCTCCAACATTTCAGCCTCTGAAACTTCATTCATTTCGCCTTCAACCATAAGGATATTATCGAAAGTTGCCCCTACAACCATTTCAATATCTGCTCTTGCGGCTTCAGCAAAAGTAGGGTTGATAACCATTTTACCGTCAACTCTTGCTACTCTCACCTCTGCAATAGGCTCCTGAATAGGAACATCTGAAACACTCAATGCACACGAAGCAGCAAGTCCTGCGTATGCATCTGGCATTGTATCCTTGTCAGCAGAAAGCAAATAAACGTTTACAAAAGTTTCTGAATGATAATCTTTTGGAAAAAGAGGTCTCAAGGCTCTATCTATAAGTCTTGCTGTTAATATTTCATAATCTGAGGCTTTGCCCTCACGTTTCAAGAATCCACCGGGGAATCTTCCGTTTGCATAATATTTCTCTTGATATTCTACTGTAAGAGGCATAAAGTCAGCCTCTGGATTAGACTCCTTGTTGGAACAAACCGTAGCAAGAAGTACTGTATCACCTTGACGTAAAATAACCGAACCGTCTGCTTGTTTTGCAACCTTTCCCGTCTCGATAGTAATTTTACGGCCGTCGCCAAGGTCTATTTCTTTGGTAATAATGTTCATTGTAGATAAATATTGATAATAAAAAGAAAGGCTGTGTTGAGTTACAGCCCTGAGGTTCAAAGCCTTAATTAATGCTCTATATCTTTCAATGTCCTTATCCTTGAGGTAATCAAGGAGTGAACGTCTTTTTCCTACCAATCTTGTTAATGCTCTTTTTGTACCGAAATCATGAATATTTTTTTTCAAATGATCGGTCAAATGCTGAATACGGTAGGAAAATAAGGCAACTTGGCTTTCTACTGAGCCGGTGTCTTTATTAGACTTTCCGTAAGTTGTAAAAATCTCTTGTTTCTTTTCAGCGTCTAAATACATAATAACTTTATATTAATTTTAAATAAAATGTGATCGGGCGCAAAGGTACAAACTTTTTTTGTTATAGAAAATTTTTTTTGACTTTTTTTTAACTAAATCACACGGCAATTTCATTTAACACCGAATTAAACGAATAAAACGAAATTGTCTTACAGAAAGTTACATTAAACAAAGCGCCGCAAGCGGCAGCGAATTTAA
>CAJOGF010000013.1:15085-40229 GCA_905233995.1 uncultured Bacteroidales bacterium
ATTAAAAATTAACTTGTTGATTTTTAATTTATTAGTTTAATAAATTGTTTTGTTTTATTCGTTTAATTCGGTGTTAAAATTTTAAATGAAATCGCCGTGACTAAAACACAGCAATTTGATGATATTTCAATCCAATGCTTTGTATATTATTTATTTCAACAAATAATTTCCATTGAGGATTGTCCGTGTAAAAAAAACAATATTATTTTCCACTCATTTTAAACAAAAATGCTTTTTCTTCTTTAGTTAAATTGTCGTATCCCGACTGTGAAATTTTCTTAAGGATTTCGTCCATACGTTTTCTATCCTCTACACTACTCTCCTGACGAGATTTTGTAACATTATTATTCTCTTTTCTTTCATTATAAGTTACCCTCATTTTGGTTTTGTGTTGTTTAACTCCTGAAAACGAGAAAACAGAAACTATTTTGTCAACTAATTTATTGAATCCTTGAGTAATATCCCGTCCTTTTTTAAGTTGAAGTGCAAACACAAGTCCAAAAATCGCACCACCTAAATGAGCAAAATGTCCACCCGCGTTATCTCCCGTGAGTTGAAAAACATCAAAAATAACATAAGCAATTGCTATCCATTTGAATGTCATTGGGATAATTCCGAAAAACAAAACTCTATATTCTGGCTGCAAAACAGCAATCAAAATAATATACGCCGTTACCGCCGCCGATGCTCCTAAACATACCGAAGTCGCCAAAGAATTTTCAAAAACAGGAAAAACATTATAACTAAAAACATACATAAACGCTCCCGAAAGTCCACCCAAAATATAAACGCCAAGTAACTGACGGTTATTCAAAATAGACTCCAAAAACTGCTTTATACAAATTAGCCACAACATATTAGCAAAAATATGCCAAAAGTCAGTATGCAAAAACATATAAGTAAGCGGAGTATAAAACCTGAAAGCCAAAGTTTCAAGATTAGCCGGAAGAGCCAAAAATTTCACCGACAAATACTCCATATAGCCTTGCATTCCAAACAGATAGAACAACACATCTGCAACCGAAATCAACAAAAAAACACCAATATTGATAACTATCAATTTGGCAAGAATTGAACTCTGAAAATAAGTTTTTACGAAACTATTATTCATTTTAATATTTTTATTTTTAAGAAAAAAATTCGTTATGCGGATTTTTTCGCCAATACAAAATAAGCACAAAACCAAACAACATTCCACCTAAATGTGCAAAGTGTGCAATGTAATCGCCTTGAAAATTTTCGATTCCGAAAAACAACTCCGCTGCACCGTACAAAAGTACAAAATATTTTGCTTTTATTCCAATAGGAATAAACATAAATTGCAATTTTAAATCAGGAAACATCATTCCAAAAGCCAAAAGAAGACCGAACACCGCACCCGAAGCCCCAACCACAGGACGAGCAGAATATTTTTCAACCACTTCTGAAACAGCAGAACGAATAAAGGCAGGAAACTCAGGGTCGTTTTTGTAGGTTGAAATCACTTCGTCAAGTTTTGGCATATTAAAAAGGTAACTATGCTCACTTGCAAAAGCCTTAAAATTATCAACCGTCGGAGAATTGACAACAACTTCAGCAGCCTGTTCCAAAGGCATAATTTGAAAATAATTAACTGCCATATTTGTAAAAGCCGCACCAAGTCCACAGACAAGATAAAAAAACATAAACCTCTTTCCGCCCCAAAAATTTTCGATTACGCTTCCAAACTGATAAAGGGCAAACATATTGAAAAAAATATGCATCAGAGATGAATGCACAAACATATACGTCAAAAACTGATACGGTCGAAACATGTCTGACTTTATATAATAAAGTGCCAAATTGCTTTCCATACTATCAAAAATTGCACACAAAGCAAAAACAACAATATTTGCAATCAAAAGGAATTTCGCACAAGGAGTAAGATTCAACATTTTTTATAAAAATTTTTTTTCTATTTCTTCTATAGGTACAACAACAATTGTAGGTTTGCCATCAGGAGAATAATTTGGCTCTTTAGTTGCAAAAAGCGAATCAATAAGTGTTTCCATTTCTTTTTCTGACAATTTACGACCAGCCTTTATTGCTTCGTTTCTTGAAAGCGATTTCGCCAAAATATCTTTTATTGACGATTGAATATTTCCATATTCCTGCTTGTAACAACCAAGAATATCCAAAATAACATCCATAGAACGGTCTTTGTCAAGATACGGAGGAATACCTTTCAAAACAGGTGATTTGAAATTATCAAAGTTAAAATCAAAACCAACCGCTAAAAATTCGTCCCTCAAATCATAAAGCATTGCAACCTCTTGAGCCTCAAGCGACAATGTTTCAGGATACAATAACGACTGAATACCGTCAGCATTTGAATCAATTTCAAGAAGATATTTATGATACAAAACCCTAAAATGAGCCCTAAATTGGTTTATAAACATCAGACCCGATTTAACAGGACTTACAATATATTTCTCTTTTATCTGAAGGAATTTTCTTTCAACCGCAACAGGCATTTTTTCGTCCGAAACGGTCAACAAAGAATCCTCTGAATATAATTTCTGCCAATTTTCTAAATTATTTTTTTCTCTTTTATCAGTTTCCTGAAACGACCTCGTAGTAGAATTAAACGGATTATAAAACGGATTAAAATTCTCTTTCGGCATTTCTGGCATTTCGGACTTTGACGAAAAATACGGCAAATCAACCGCTTCAACATTTTCAAAATCAATAGCGGGAGCAACATCGCTTTTGTTGAGCGTTTCACGTATTCCGGCCTGAAGAAGTTTGAAAATATCTGACGCATTTTCAAAATTAATTTCCGTTTTTGTTGGGTGAACATTAACATCAATTGTATGTGGGTCAACCTCAAAATACAAAAAATACGGTGGAGCAGTATCTGGCAAAATAAGTTTTTCGTATGCTAAAAGCACGGCTTTGTTGAAATAAGCATTTTTCATAAACCTATTGTTGACAAAAAAATATTGCTTATCATTTCGTTTTTTTGCCGCTTGAGGTTTGCCTGTAAAGCCTGTTATTTTTACAATTGAAGTATCAATTTCAACGGGAATTAAATCTGAATTGAGATTTTTTCCACACAAAGATATAATTCGTTGTTTCAAAGAAACTTTTGGCAACGAAAACACAGTTTGACCATTATGATAAAGCGAAAAATCTATCGTCGGGTGTGTTAAAGCAATTCTCTGAAATTCGTTTATAATATGTTGAAATTCAGTACTATCTGCTTTTAAAAACTTTCTACGAGCCGGAACATTAAAAAACAACGACTTTACCGAGAAATTAGAACCTTTAGGAGTGTTAACAGGAGATTGCGAAATAAACTCACCACCACTAAAAACAACCTGCGTACCCATTTGGTCGTTTTCTTGACGAGTTTTTAATTCAACCTCGGCAACCGAAGCAATCGAGGCTAACGCTTCACCTCTAAAACCTTTGGTATAAATACAAAAAAGGTCATCAGTTTTGTAAATTTTGCTTGTTGCATGTCTTTCAAAACTTTTCAAAGCATCTTTTTCGCTCATTCCGCAACCGTTGTCAATCACCTGAATAAGACTTCTGCCTGCATCTTTTATATTAATTGAAATTTTGTCGCTACCTGCATCAACGGAATTTTCCACAAGTTCTTTCACAACGGAAGCAGGCCGCTGGATAACCTCACCCGCAGCAATCTGATTGGCAAGTGCCGAAGACATCAGTTTTATTTATAACCTCCGCCATAATTTTTTTTTCAAACCGTTTTTTTTATTATTACATAAAACCAAAATATCGGTTTACAAAATAACATATAAGTCCTAAAATCACAACAAGAACAAAGACTCTTAAATTACTCTGTCTTAATTCTTTATGCTGACGTTCATAACGTCGTTTGAATGTACCCTTGCGTATAAGTCTAACATTTTGGTCATCGCTATCAGAAATACCCATTTCGGCATGAATATCATCGATTCTACGATTAATTTCCTCTTTTATTGGGTCATAATAACGTGGAATATATTCAAACTCGTGTATCTTAGGTTCTTTAAAAAATCTTGGTAGTCCCATATTTTATAATTTACAATACGCAAAAGTATAAAAAATATATTTCAAAAACAGTAAAAAAAATATAAAAAAAAAATTATACCTTTTTTATATGTAATTGTGCTGACACTTTCAAGGCTAAATCAGTAAAAACAAGTTTTCCGTATGCATTTCTTTCGATATTGCGACCAGCCTCAGAAAACAATTCCGTCAACTGCGAAATATTTCCATTATGAATAAACGGCGCAAATTTTTGTGCAAACGACATTTCTTGAGGCGTCATTCTAACTAATTGATTAGAAACACAATTCAAAAGGAAACACTCCCTTAACATTCGCTGACAATACTCAAAAAAGCGTTTCTGTTTTTCTCTACCAAGTTTAGAAATCTCGTCGGAAAGTTTTATAATTTTGTCGTAATGCACCGAAAAACTCTCACGCATAAACGTTGTAAACAAGTCAAAATCAGGATTGCCATCAACGCCAGAAGAAGTCAATTCGCCAAGAATAGAGCAGGCTTCAAGATAATTTCCACCACTCAAAACAGCAGCATTTTCAATAAGAGAATCATTCGTGTTAGAAAACTCAACTTTCAGAGCCTCAATAATTTCGTCGGTTGAAAGTGGCGAAAATTTTATAAGTTGAACCCTCGACCGAATAGTTGTAAGAAGTTGCTCTTCGTTTTCTGAAATAAGAATAAAAAGCGTTTTCTCTGGTGGCTCTTCAAGCATTTTAAGAAGTTTGTTGGCAGCCGTTTCGTTCATTTTTTCAGCCATCCAAATAATCATAACTTTGTACTCACTTTCAAAAGTTTTGAGGTTGAGTTTTCGGATTATTTCCTGACTTTCTTGCGCAAAAATTGCACCTTGAGCATTTTCACTGCCAATAAAATCGTACCAAAGGTCAATACCATGATAATTACGTGTTAAAACAAATTCCCGCCACTTAGAAATATAATCGTCCGACACAGGTTTCTTAAACGCCGTACTTGTTACAACAGGATATACAAAATGTAAATCAGGGTGTATCAATTTTTGAAATTTCTGACACGAAGGACAAATTCCACAACTATCCTCGTCAGTACGGTTTTGACAAGCAATATACTGTGCATAGGCAATAGCAAAAGACAATTTTCCACAGCCTTGAGGTCCTAAAAACAACTGACCATGACTGATACGATTGCATTTTACTGAATTGATTAACAGTTTCTTAACGTGTTCGTTGCCTTGTATTTCAGAAAACCGCATAACAAAATTTTAATAATGGAACGAACTTCCTGTTAAAAATTCTCTCAAAATAGAAGTCGGAGGAATCTCCTCGTCAGGAAACTCTTTGAAATACGACAAAAATGTAATAAGTCTTTGAGCCTCTGCATATTCAGGCATTCTTTCTGTTACTGACTGAAGCACTGGTTCTGCATAAACTTTCAAGACTCCCAATTCGTATGGCAAAGCCGAATTGAACATCACGTCAGCCTCCTCCTGAAATGGGAAAATATTTTTGTTCTCTCCCCTTCTAACACTCGGCCAACGTTTAATTGTTTCTTGAGCGGAATAATGACGATAACGAAAATCTCTAACAATACGTCTAAGCAATCTATTATCGGTTGTGGCAATTCTATTATGAGAGTCGATTGCAATTGGCGTAAGCGCAGAAACGTAAATTTTGAACTTATTTTCTTTCGGAATCATCTGACTCATAGTAGGATTAAGCCCATGAATACCTTCAACAACAAAGACGGTTTTATCGTCAGCGGTGAGAAATTCGCCACGATATTCCCTTTTTCCTGTGTGAAAATTATAAAACGGCATTTCAACTCGTTTGCCCGCAGAAAGGTCTAATATATCCTTGTTGAATTGTTGATAATCAACGGCTTCGAGTGCTTCGAAATCGTATTCTCCTTTTTCGTCTCTTGGAGTTCTTTCTCTGTCAACAAAATAATTATCCAACGAAATCTGAACAGGTTTCAAGCCCGCAACCATCAATTGAACGCAAAGTCGCTTTGAAGTCGTTGTTTTCCCAGAAGAAGAAGGTCCTGCTATTAACACCAAACGTATACCTTCTCTTTGTTTAATCAAGTCAGCAATTTGAGCAATTTTTTTCTCGTGCAAAGCCTCTGCAACTTTTATCACAATACCTTCATGCCCTGCCTTAACTGCTCTATTAAGAGAATCCACTGTATTTATTCCTAACAACTTACCCCAAGACTTGTATTCACGAAAAACGTCAAAAAGTTTTTGCTGTTTTTCTATCGGCGAAATTTCCATAGTCTTGAAATCGGTTGGAAATCTAAGCAAAAGACCATCGTAATACAAAACTAAGTCAAATACAGTCAAATATTTAGTATTTGAAACAAGATACGAAGTATAATAATCTTGAAAACCGTCAATCGAAAAAACGGAAGAAAAAAATCGTCCTCTATCCTCAAGCAATTGCACCCTTTCGGTTAAACCTTGCGATTTAAAGATTTCTACGGCTTTATCCGTCAAAACTTCTTTTCTGTTAATCGGCAGTTTTACGTCCACAAGTTGTTTCATACGAGTTTTTATCTTGTTGACCAATTCCTCGTTAGGCTTGAAATCTTTGTTGTCCAAAGTTGAAAGTTCGCAATAGAAACCCTTACTAATACTATGATCGATAGTGATTTTGAGATTTTTGTCAACATCAAACAACGCCTTTGTGAGCAAGAAACATAAGGAACGTTGATACATTTTTTGACCTTCAATACTTTCCAAGTCGAAAAATTCCACAACTTTCGGTTTAAAAACCGTGTAATCCAATTCTCTGACCTTATTATTAACAAAGGCTCCCAAAATAGGCTTATTTAATGTAATATTTTGGTCTTCAATAATTTGTTCAAGAGTTGTACCCTCTTGATATTGTTTTGTAACATTAGTATTTACACAAAAAATATCTATCATCGTTGCTAATATTTCGGTTTAAATATATATTTCGCAAATATAAAACAAAAAATTGAACTGACTAACCTCGCAACAAAAAAAATAACATTTCTTAGATTTTTAATTTTTTTTTCAATTTCTCCTAACCCTAACTTGAATTCTTTTATCACTATAAATTTCGTCAGCAAATGCACGAATATCAAGTTCTACTTTGTCTTTAGTGAAATCTGGGACGTTGTAAGAAAAGAAAAAATTTTCGTAAAACTCTTTGGGATTTTTTTGCGGCAAAAGAAAAGGCTTAGTGCAGTTGCCTTTTTCGTCGATATGACTGATAAACAACAAATTATTGATTTTATCAACTCTACGACTATTGAAAACAAACCACCGCGAATTTGACGAAAAGTTATGAAACGTTTCAGCACAATCAGAATTAACCTCAGTTAAAGGTCTAATAGAATCATTCTCCAATTCCATAATGTAAAGGTCTGACTCCTTATGATGAATAGGGAAAACACTATAATCCGCTTGACAAAACATCAAAAATCTTCCATCATAACTCGGACGAGGATGAGTTATGCTTTTTTGAATTTTTTCTGCATTAATAATAGTATCAAAATCATTACCTATTTTGCCGCTATTTTCATCAAAACTTACTTTAATAAGGCTATAACGCATTTTGTCAAGAATGCCTTGTGTTACGTAAGGCTTTGACGAACAATAATATATTTTTTTGCCATCAGACGAAAAAACGGGATAACTTTCAAAATCCTTAGTCATCAACTTATCATACAAAATTAGTTCATCTTTTTCAACATCAAGAATCAAAGCATCTGAAGCCTTGTCAAAAACTTCAATATACTTTAACGTATCCTCAAAAAAAGTTTGATGAATAAGGTTGAGAGAATAAGCGATATATTTTCCTGACGGATGCCAATACGCATACATACAATTTGCAATCGTTGAATCAGTTGCTGTCTGAAGCAGTTTACGTTTACCGTTTTGCTGAATCAGTGTCGCAGCATGACGACCACGAACATGAACTTGAAATTGTTTTGGGTTTGCTCGATTTGGCACATGACAATTCATACACTCGCCTTGAATAGCCATTCCGTCCAAAACCGCTTCTTGATTAAACGTATGAATATCACGTTGATAAATACCAATATGCGCAAAAGTTTCATAACCAGGCGGAATCATACGGAATGTCAAACCATAATCTTCAAGTGAATCACGACTGATAAAAATATCAAATGTTTTAAACGTTTTCCAACCATCGTTGATTTTGGCCGTTACTGAAACTTCAAGTTTTCCTCCCATGTTTTTCAAAGTCAAATCATGCCATTTATCAATATCAAAATTAGCATAAGAATCTTTAACTAACATATTTCCGTCATTAGAACCCTTAACCTCAACATAAACTTTCTCAGCATTTTTTACGTTGAAATTAAGCGGTGCAATTCCAGCGGGAATAGTAACACCTATATAATCAGGGAAGATTTCTGGCAACGAGTCAATAGTTTGCACATTTTCAGGCGTTTGAGCACAAGAAAACAACAAAAACACAAACGAAAATATATAGCAAAAATGTTTCATTTTATCTTTCAATTAAATAGTGCGTCCAAAAAGTATTTGCAAATTTTCCAGTTGTAAACGCTTTACTTTTAGCATTTAACAAATAAGTTCTATCAAAATCTTTGTAAGTATTTTTCACTTTTTCTGAAATAAAATCTGGCATTTGGTCAAAAGAAAAACCGTTTTGAAAACATGCCAATAAAAACGCTTGTTGATAAATTTCAGGAATATTAGAAGTGCCGAAACTTTTGGTATAAAGTGGAAAATACTTCACAAACTGCCTTAAATCCTTGTTAACAAGCATTGCTGACAAAGCATAATCAATAGCCATTCTATTTTCAGGACATTGTTCAAACAAATAAACCAACATTAAACTCATATCCGAGTGTGAAAAATTCAAACCGTTTGGTACTCTGCATTTTAAAATTCTTGCCCATTCAGGATTTTCTTTCACTTTATTTTCATTGTAAAGGCATTTTTCGGCATCTAACGCCCAAGAACGATAAAACAATGTCTTTTTCAGTTTATTAAGATACCTTTGAGCCACATCATAACGACGATTTAGAATATAAGATTCTGCAATCCGCTTAAAGAAACGACCGCTATTCTTACAATTCAAAATCGCAGACTGCATATCGAAATTATACCTCAAAACCGAATTATTAAGCCCTAAATAATAACAAGCCTCAGCAGTAGGACCACACGAAAACATATTGTAGCCAAATGTTGACAAAAAGCCTTCGTTGCCAGTCTGTCGAAATTCAAACAACCTATCGGGCAACTGATTTGTCATTGCAAGAGCAAGATTAATTCCTGAAGTTGTGAAATCGTTATTCAAATTGTTGTTCTTTGCAAATTTCAAAAGACTATCCCATTTTTGCCATCGCGCAAAGTAATCAATTTTTATATAATCATAACGCAATTTGTCATATTTTTTTATAACACCCCAAAACAAACCTCCAACCAAAACTGCAATTTGAGCATAATAAAAAACTTTATTCTGCTTAAATTTTAAGTAAGGAACAACAACACAACTCAATGCAATTAAATGTTGCCAAAACGGAATAATCATTCTATCTCGATAATAGTCAATTCCGCAGAAAATGTCAATCAAAGGATAATTTTTTGCGACAGTATACGCCACCAAAAACATAAAAAAACACAAAATCAAGCATTTGAAAGATAACAAAACCATTTTTTTGCTTTTGTCAAAACAGTTTTTCAACGCATCAAGACTTGTTAAAAGTACATAAATCCAGACACAATATCCTATCAACCAATATATTAATGGGAATAGTAAGAATTGAAGATAGAATTTATGTTCAAAGTTGATTTTTTTGTAACAAACGCTCAACGCTAATGCTGACAAAACCGCCGTTGGAAACGTAAAAAGCATATTTTCATCGCCAGCATATATCCAAATCAAAACCGAAGGCAATAATGCAAATAATTGATTATCAACAGTTTTATTCAGTAGATAAATACCAGTCAAAACCAAAGCGACAACTGCCGCACCTGAAAAAGTATTATAAAAAAACTGAACAAAAAATTCTGACAACCAAACAACAAATCCACCGGGCAAAGCCAAATGTTCTTTCAGGTAATCAAACGAGAACAAAAACATTTGATACTGCTCATGAAAATTCAGCCATTCAGGATGCCAAAAAAGCCAAAAACAAAAAGCCAAAACAAAAAAAAACAAATTCAAGATACGGGATTGTCCCATGATGAAAAAAAATGATTTAATGTTTGTTACATTTTCAACTGCAAAAATAAAAAATCCTCTGAATTAAAAAAAAGATAACACAGAGGATTTTTCTAAATGAGGAATGAGAAATTCCTACTTGTCAATTTTCAACTATCAATTGTCAATTTTCAAATCTAATATCCTTGATAACAGCCTGTAAATTGCCCTTCGTCCAAAATCCAGCAAAATAGATATGCGACGGATTAATTTTATTACCGTCCTTATCTTTCATATCTGACAAGTCGATTTTGACAACGTTACTATCACCAAAACGGAAAATAGCAGGTTCTGTCCAATAACTATCTTTGTCATAAAGTCGGAATGAAAAATCGTATGAACCCAAAACCTCACAACCTGACTCCATTTCAACAACCAAATATTTGTATGCCGAAATATCTGCACCTGAATCATATTTCCAACCTGCAAAGCCATACCCCCCTGTTGTAAACGTCTTAGTTTCAATATCGAAACTACCAGTTTCCCAAATGTTAGGATTGAAAGTTGCAAAGTCAAAAACTCCCACAACATTAACTTTTACCTCAGAAGAAAAATCACCGTATTTAACTTTTATTGTAGACTCACCACATTTTTCAGCGGAGAATTGTCCATTCGACAAATCCTTAACAATAGTATTGTCAGAGATTTCAAAATCTAAATCCTCAGTGGTCGTGATTGTATAACCGTCTTCATATTTAAGTTTTACTGTTACTCTAAAAGTTGCACCTTGCATTACAGCACTTGATGCAGTTGTCTCAATTCCTGTAATTTTCCCGTGCGAGACTTCACCGCCTGCATACTCTTTGTACCAATTATAAGCAGCCATGACACAACCTTCAGGGTCTTCAAGGAATTGTTGCGACAAATTGTCTAATCCAGAATGATTCTTATACTGCGCTATAAGATGTGGCGAAGTAAAAATCATCCAACTAACATTACCGTACTCGTCAGCAATCTTCTTGAAAGGCGCGCCGAAAGCCGTTGTTGTTGAACTTCCCCATGCAACATGATGATTGTCATTATACTCATGTGGAGACCAATCCATTTCGGTGATAATGATAGGAGCAAAATTAGCGACGCAACCAACATTTTCAGCAAAGCCCTGACGGAATTTTTCTTCGTTACCATCAAGAGGCGTATTGAACTCTTCTGCGCTTACCTGAGCAGGCGAACCATACCAACCCGGATAGCAGTGAACCGCATAACCAACGTTTTTACCCGTTATAGGATAAGCAGCGTATGGTTTGTAATTCTGCTGCCATGCCAAGCCCGGAACCCAAACTACATTCTGACAATTTTCTCTAACCTTGTCTACAACGGCTTGAAAAAAGTCGTGCAAAGCCTTGTCGCCACCACTAATTTTGATAGGTTCGTTAGCCAGTTCAAACATAACGTATGGATTGTTTTTCAAGTACTTATGCTTTGAAACTATGTCCCAAACTTTCAAAAGATACTGTTGATACTTATCGCCTACAGCAATCTCCTCAGGACAAACTCCCGGAGGACGCATAACAACTGCCATTTTGTAATTGTCAATACAGAATTTGGTCATAGGAACAAAAACTTCGTCCAAATATTTAATGAATTTTGTCTCGTCAAAATAAAGATGTGCTGTAGCCTCACCTCCATTGTCATTCTTGTCGGTAACTGTCCAATGTGGATCCATGTGAAGTCGCATCCAAGTCATCTCCCAACCATCGTTCATAATATTTCGGATAAGACCTTGATTGTATTTCAAACAACCGTCAACATCGTAACCATTCCATTTTGAACCCTGTTCGTTGAACCAAGGGCTATAAGTCTGTCCAAATCCATGAAGATTAACAGTCTGACCATTCATATCTTTCAAGAAACGACCTTCAACATGAAAGCCAACATAATCGTCGCCAGCGGCTGTTATTCCCATAAGCGACAACATTTTGGAAGCATACCTTTCGCCTAAAATTCGGTAACCTTCAGCACAGAAATGGAAACCATCTTTGCCGTTGCCTTTACAACCTTCCGACGAAATAACATAAGAATTTGGCAATACATCGGGAAGTTTTGCAATAACATCATTATGACCAAAACAAATACCACCCTCCTCTTTTCTCAACATTTCACCAGCAAGCAGCGGACAATTTTGAGGGTTGAGGTTAAGGTCAGTAATTATGTTGTCATAAATTTTCTTTACACGCTCTGGCCAAGTTGGGTCTGAGTTGTTGGTTTCTCCTTGATGGAGCAGAATTCCTCGAATAACTCCACTTTTCTGAGCCTCTTTTGCCGCATTGATAAGAGTTTGATAAGGATTGTTGTCGTATTCAGCAAGATAGGCTTTGAACCAATCTTCATGGTCAGACTTCTTGCAATACGCCTCACAAGTCTCTTTTTCAAAGGCTTCGATTGACGCTCCTCCAATAGCAACCATCACAATTCCAACTCTTTCGTCTTTTGGAAGATTCGCTGCAACTTTCCGTCCGAAATAGTCAGCAGGAGTAAGCCCCGTTGTAAATCTTGCAAGCGGTGGGTCGGCTTTTCGCCAATAATAACGTTTAGCATTGTAATGTTCAACATCACAATTTGCAACAATCATATTTTTGAAATTATCACCAATACCAGTTCTGTCTTGATCTTCCACTGGCGCATTTCCCTCCATGTTTGACTGTCCAAAACACAAGAAAATAGACATTTTACCGTCGTTGCTGACAGGCTTAACTGGATCATCGGGTATTACTGAACTTGTGTCTTTTTGGTCTGGATTCCAAACTATTGGATCGTCTTTTTCTTTATTACAAGAAAAAAACGAAAATAATACTGTCATAAATGACAAAAAAATAACTTTTCTTTTCATAATATTTTTTTTATTAAAAAATCCGGCGCAAAAACGCCATTGTCTTTTTCAACAGCGAAAATGCACCGGACATATATAAATATGCAAAGCTACAAGTTTAAGATTTACTTACCACTCAAACCATCAGCAAAACCTTGGTAAGTCTGTTTGCGAACATATTTTTCTGTCCAAAGACCAGTAGGTTCTCCTTTTCTCCAAGATGATGATTTTGGAGAATCAGTTAAGCACCACTGACAAATACCATATTGTTGTGCTTGAGGAACTTTTTCCAAGTATGTTTTAATAACATATTTGTAAAGTTCTGCCATTTTTTGATGCTGAGCGTCTGTAAGTTCCTCTGTCTGAAGTTGTTTTCCACTTGCATCTTGGAAACCCATATCGAGTTCTGATACTCTTACGAGTTTACCTGAAGCAGCAAGAATTTCAAACATTTTTGCAATATGCTCTTTCTTTCTTTCGTTAGTTGCATCATCTTCATAACAAGTTATGTGCATTTGAGTTCCGATGCCATCGATTTTTGTAACGCCGTCTTCTTCCCATTTCCCAATCCAACCAACCAATGAAGTTGCTTTCTTGTTATCGTCCCAATCGCTTTCGAGGTTGTAATCATTTATAAAAAGTTTCAAATCAGCAGCATCGCCTTTGTAAAACTCTCTTGCCGCAGCCACTACTGTACGTACATAGTCGAGGTCGCCAAGATAATCCTGCCAAAAGAAATCAGCTGAAACGCCATTGTCGCCGTTAGCATTGTCTGCATGTTGAAGAGCATAAAGCCCATCAACATTTCCACCACCAGAAATAGCCTCGTTTACAACGTCCCAAGCCTTAACATAACCACCAGTGGCTTCCATCATACCTTCAACCCATTGTTTCATGGCCCAAGTGAGGGTATCTTTCTTTTCTTCAACAGTAAGAGGAATAGAATTAAGTTTCTCGATTTTGCATATTGTTACCGAATAGAGGTCAAGAGTGGCATCAGATGTTTGTGGTTTGAGAATGCAATCGTAGTCGCCCCCAAGTATACCCGGAAACGACAATTTGTATTTATCTCTGCCACTTTTTACTGGTACTGCGACAGAAACATTTTGTGCATCTTTACCCCAACCATTTTGCATAGTAAACTGTATGCCCGAAGCATCTTTATCAGACTGAATGTCGAGATAGACAACATAATCGCCTTCAGTAAGTGTATTTTCACCTCCTGAGAAACAGAAAAACTGCGACCAATCTCCAGTTGGAACAAAGTGAATAGCACCACCAACCACAGGAGGTTCGCAACCCATTGCAAAGAATGGGAATGGACCATCGGTATAAGTTTTTGAGGTTACTTCGTTTTCAACTTCAACGGCTGGCGATTCCAATTTGTAGATTTCTATCTTTTTAAAATCAAGTGTAACGTTAGCTGTTTGAGGTTTCAAGATAACATCGTACTTGCCAGATGGTTCTGCTGTGATACCAGAAAACTGTAGTTCATAAACTTGTTCTCCTTCTTTTACTGCGAAAGAAGCAGAAAGACTTTGAGCATTAGACCAACCGTTTTGAATAGTTAATTCCAACCCATTCGCATCGTTAGAAGCTGTCATATAAACACGAGCAACATAATCGCCTTCCGTAAGTACATTATCGTCACCTGTTAATACAAAAAATTGTGCCCATGCTATTTTTTCAGGATCTTCAGCATCAGGGGTAGGTTCATAATGCAAAGCTCCATTGACAATTGGTGGTTCACAACCCATAACGTAGTGAGGGAATGGACCATCAGCCTTGTTTTCATACGAATAAGAAGAAATAAGTTTCTCTATTTTAGCATCAGGATCAATGTCGAGTTCTTTGTCCTTAATAAGTTTTTCAAGCCATTTTTTAGGCTGTTGTGCGTGCCATGCAAGAGTATGGCCATAAATACCTACCCCGGCTTTTTTAGCAGCATTAACAAAGTTTTTAACCGTTGAAAAATCCATATTCCCATTGTTGTCAACAACAGAAGCACATTTCATAGCATTACCAGCCACAATTTCGTCTAAGTTAGCAGCCGCCAACGCACCAACGTTACCTCCCGCAATAAAATCGGTTGCAGTAAGTGCTCCGCCAAGTTTGAAATTAGGCGACATATTTGAGGCCGTTTTATAAGATTTCAAAGGATCAAGTCTGTTGAGTTCCTCCATCACCTGAACAGAAAGAGGAACATTCTCAACTATTAAGTTTTGCGTTAAATCGTCAGCACAAGAACTTAAAAATCCAAGAGCCAACGCCGATAAAAATAATCTATACTGTTTCATAATAGTTTTCAGTTTTTTTATTCTTTAACAACATATTTGTTACCATTTTCTTCAGTCTTAATAGTTATGCCTCTACGCTGAAGAACAAGAGTTTCGTTAACCGTGTGGCTTTCAGTACCGTCAGAAACTGTATACGTAAGATAAAGTCCATCGCGGTCTTTGTTACCCCAAGCCTTTTTCTCACTATGATCTCTGTATTCACAAGTACCTGTTGCAGTATAAGTTTCACCGTCAGCAGCAGCAACCTGACCAGAAGCAAAGTCAAGGACAAGGTGGTAATCAGTTCCATTAACCGATGCTGTGTAAGTTACCTTATTCAAATTAACGGTTTTTGTTGAAACAATAGGCTCGTTAGCAGGCTCAATACTATACTTTCTGATAGAATCTGTACCTTGTTTGAATCTATAATCACTAACAACTACTGGATAATCAGGCAATTCTGGCAAAGTAGCAGTATGAATTGAATCTTTCCCGTCAATATTAGTAATTCTACGAAGGAAAAAACCCTCATATTTACTAATATAAGTAACACAGAACAAAGTGTAATCTTTTGGAGCAACCGTCCATTTATAGCTCAAACGAGAAGGTGCTGTAGGATTAGTTTTCGAATCGTATTCTCCAGTAAGGATTCTGTCAGCACCAGTTTGCGAAGTCATAACTACAGGAATCACATACTCTTCTGCAACAGATTTAGGATCGTTGAAAAATTCATCTGAAAGTGTAACCACAACAGAACCAGTCATCTCTCCGTCAAAATTAATTGTATTGGAACTCAATTGATAATACGAAGCCGGCATTGCACTAACAGGAGTTACACCGTCTGGTTTATAAACATTATTACAAAGGCTTTCGTCAACTGCAATATTAACCGTTATGTTTTTGCCTTTATAAGAACCGCCCATTGTAGCGGAAATCAAACATTGATGATTATTATCACGGTCGGTATTGTACTCATCTTCTCCCATACACAATGTACGAATTGGCATTTGATAAGGGAAGTAAACCGAAACACCATCCTCAAAGTCATCAAATTCGATGTCGGCGTTGTGGCAGGAGTTTAACCCTGCCATAGCCAACACAGAAACTGAAATATATTTGTACAAATTTTTCATATTTCTAAAAATGTTATTTTAAATTTTTAACCTTTAATTATTTCGATAAAAATTACTACCAGCCTTCATTTTGCTGTAATTCAGAATATTTAATAATTTCGCTATAAGGAATAGGACCATAATACTGATAATTTTTATAATCTCTTGTTTCAACATCAATAAAGTTGAAATTAAGAGATTTGTCAGCATTTTCGGTGATATTAACACCTTTTGCAGTCTCGTTGATTTTTGCCAAATCAGTATTCCAACGGCGAAGATCCCAGAAACGTTTATTCTCGAAACAAAGTTCAAGTCTACGCTCGTTATGAATAAGTTCTCTGAAAGCCTCTGTTGAAGCAGCACATTCGTCCAAATATGTTACATCAGTAATACCTGCTCTTTCACGAATTGCTTTTATAACATCGTAAGCAGAATGTCCGTCAATAATACCTTTAGGACCTACTGCTTCATTTGCAGCCTCAGCAAAGTTGAGTTGCAATTCGGTGTAACGGATTCTTGCAACAAGGTGTGAACCTGTAGTTTTAGAAGTCGGGTTAAGATTGATATTAGGATTCATAAGTTTCCTCAAATAATAACCTGTACGTGTTGACTTCTTATTCTCTTTATTAAGAGCGTCAAGATTATTACCGTCGCTTCTTGTGATAATATCACCGTTGTAATTATCACCGTTGCAGATAATGTAAGCTTTCAAACGAGGGTCTCTATTCGCATACGGCTCCTTTGGGTCGTAGTTACTACGAGAATCGGTAATCGGGAAACCGTTTGCCATAGGGAAAGCGTCAACAAGATTCTGTGTCGGGTTGATTCTACCGTTTCCGTAAAGAGACGGTGGATAGTTGTCCGACTCCAAAGAATTGTTATCTTCAACAGAACCGTTATGCCAAAAAACCTCTGAATGTTCTTCAGTAGCCTTGTAAGAACCAATATTCTCGAACCAATCAAAACCTTTAGCATCAAGAGTCCATTTTTGTTTTGACTTGTCAAGCACTTGAGCGGTTGCCTCTGCGGCGGCTTGCCAAGTTGCACCAGTATTACCTTCAGCAAAAGCAGGAGAAGCAGCAAGAAGAATAAGTTGTGCCTTCAAAGCCTCTACAACTTTGCCATCAATTTTACCGTTGTGATGTACGCCGTATGCTCGGTTGTAGAAACTTACGTTAGTTACCTTGCCGTTAGAAAGATATTTATCCAACACGCCATCAACATCGTTTTCGTCTACAACAGTACGGAACTTATACGGAAGAAGTTTCAAAGCCTCATCGAAGTCTTTCATTATAAAATCATAACACTCTTTGAAAGAAGCACGTGTTTGATTTACAAAATTAATATCTTCTGCTTTGTCGTGAATTGGCACACCCATAAGAGTTCCGCCAACTTTTCCTGCATGCGCTTGGAGAAGTTTGAAATGAAACAAACCTCTCAAAGCGTATGCTTCACCCTTGAAATGGTCGTTGAACATCTGATTGAGAAGTTCATCGCTTTCTGCCCATTTTACTTGGTCGCAATTATCCAACAAAAGGTTGCAATACTGAATAGCATTGTAACAATTATCCCAAAGAGAAACTGGATTCATATCCGATTTCCAACCTCCGACAGCCATTTTGCTGTAATTTGACGACAAGTCGTTGATAACAGCATCATCGGTTGCCATATCACTTTCAGGATTGGTTTTAAAAGCATGAGATACAATGATGTATGCGTTACCGATAAGTTTCTGAGCAAAACCGGGTTCGTTGTACATCGCAGTAATATCCCTTTGGTTTTCGATTGCCGGCTCAAACATATCATCGCAAGATGACATTGCACTAAAGGCTAAAGCCGCAACCGCTATTAAATATAGTTTTTTCATCTTTAATTCTTTTAACACGTTAATTAGAATGTTACTTTTACACCCAAATTATAGAATCTTGACTGAGGTTCACCTCCAATAGTTGTTTCAAGATATTCTCTTTCTTTCGAAATTGTCAAAAGGCTTGAACCGCTTAAATATACCGACAAAGCAGAAATTACACGGTTGTTAGCAAACATTGACTCAGGGAAATCGTAAGTAAGTTGAACTCTTGTCAAATCGAACCTTGAGATTTTCTTCAACCAAAAATCAGAAGCCTGACGGTTGTTGCTACCATCACCTGTTGTAAGACGAGGATACTTTGCATCTTGATTATCAGGAGTCCATGTATCACGAGCATTAGCCGAGTATTTTTCATCACCAACAGGATAGAAATATGCGTTGTTAACCATATCATAATAACCTGTTTGACCAATTCCAAGAACATAAAGAGTGAAGTTTTTATAGTTAGCACTCAAATTGATACCCATTGCATAAGGTGCGCCATACCAAGCATAACGCTTGCCAAGGTCAACAACGTCCTTGCTATCTATAATATTATCGCCGTTTTGGTCTTTGTATTTAAGATCACCGGGTTTGATAGTACCAAATCCTGCCTGTGAAGGAGAATTATCAATCTCTGATTGATCTTTGAAAAATCCAAGACATTCATAACCCCAAGCCTCGTTAAGGTCTGTACCTTCACGGAATTGATAAGAATTTTCATATTGAGAGTCATCACGTTTTTTAGCAACTGCTTTGTAAGTTGTCAAGTTTACACCGCCTTGAAATTTAACCTCGCCAAAAGTATCTTTGTAGTTGATACCAAGGTCAAAACCTTTTCTTTGATCATCATTGTAGTTTAAGTTAGGAATAAACTTGGTTTCTGGATAACCGTATGAAAAGTAAGACGGGAATTGTGAAGAAGGAGAATAAATCAAACCTGAAAATACATTGTTGAAAGCAGAGAAATCAAGAGTGATTTTATCTTCCATCATACCCATACGCAAGTTTGCAGAAAGTTCTTTTCTTTCAATAAAAGCGAGATCAGGATTATCGCCACGTCTTGACTGAATAGCCGACTGACTGTTGTCGCCCCAAGAGAACCAACCACCCTCTACGTATGCTCCGTTGTAGAGATAGTAACCGTCGATATCAATATCTTCTTTCAAATCGCTTGCACTTACGCTAACCATAAGAGAAGAAATGAATCCTTTGTTGAAAAATTCTTCGTTAGAAATATTCCAGCCCAAAGAAAGTGAAGGAGAAAATCCTGCTCTTGACCCTTCAGGAAGTTTTGCAGACCAAGGCGTAGAAGCGGTGAACTGAGCAAAATAACGTTTTGCAAAGTCATAACGGAGATCCAATCCTAAATTAGCATTGCTAACAGAGTGATAACTACCTGAATTAACTCTCTGCCAACCGTTAGCAACAATCATTGCGCCAATAGTGTGCTGTCCAAACACTCTATCATAATCAAAGTGAGCAAAAACAGTTGTCGTACGATTGTTGTAACGCGAATCAACATTCTGTACACCTGATTTTTTGTCGATGTTTTCTTTCTTTAAATCAACAATTTCATCAGCACCATTTACATTAGACCAAGTCGGAGTAAAAACGGCATACTGATTAGTAAATGAAGTGTTGTAAGCCGTATTGTAGTCCATTGCAGACATTACATGAAAACTAAAACCGTCAAGAAGTTTTGACAAATCAAAATCCATTCTAAAATCGAATTGGAATTGACGGATTGTCTGTTTCGTTTTTCCAGCAGCATACATATCGGCGAAAATATTAGTCATATCAGTTGAAGATCCTGACAAGAATTTTCCGTCAATAATATTATCGGTTTGCTCAATAAGTTTCAAAGCATCGGCAGCACCGCTATTGATATAAGTTGTCGGAATAAAAGGAGCAATACGGTTTGGACGCATTGTAGCAGATTGCGACCAAAAACTACTGTTGTTTGCAACATAACCTTTTGAATTGTACATTGTAATGTTAGCATCAACACCAGCCGAAATATACTCGTTGAAATCCATATCAACATTACCTCTTACAGCAATACGGTCAACTCTTGAATTTTTAGCCTCACCAAAATCAAGTTGTGTATTGTTGCCGTAGTAACTAATGTTGGAATAATAGCGAGCAAATTCGCTACCACCGTTGATTTCAGCAGTTACATCGTTACGATTAGAGATTTTTTTGATATATTCCGAAGAATAGAAATTAACATCTGGGTAACGATAAGGATTTGTACCAGCAGCAGTATAATAAATCTGTTCGTCAGAGTAAAGAGGATCAAGACCATCATTTTGACGTGCTTGATTATAATATGTCATATACTCGGCTGCACCAAGATATTCAGGATAACGTTTGTCAACATACATACCTGTATTTGCTCTTACCGAAATATTCAATGGTTGAATCTCACCTCTTTTGGTTGTAACAAGAATTGCACCTTTTGCGCCTTGACTTCCGTAAAGGTTAACAGCCTGAGCACCTTTCAAGAAAGTAATGCTTTCGATTTCGTGAGGAAGAACGTTGCTAAGATCTCTTGGTACTCCGTCAACAAGAGTTAAAATATCACTGCTGATACCCCACATAGAACTACCGTTGTAACCACTTACAAAAGTGTAAAGATTATCCATCGTATAGGTAAAATAGTTGTGGTCCATCATATTGTTAACATTAACGGAAGCAACACCACCTAAGATTTCATCTTTATTTGCTTGACGGAAAGCAACATTTACAGAAGTCTCGCTTCTATCAAGACGCAATACAATTGTTGGAATATTAGAACGACCTTCTATTGCAACAATCTCAGTTTTATATTTTGCCAAAGAAAACAACAAAGTGGAATTTTCGTCAGCATTAATTGTAAAATTTCCATCTGCATCAGTAAGAGTAGAATTTGTTGTACCCTTTTCCATTACCGATACACCTGCTAATGGATTGCCAGACTCGTCCGTTATCTTTCCTATAACGGTAATATTGTCTTCAACTAACTGCAAAATTTCGGTATCTGGTGCATTTGTAGATACGACTACGGGTTCAGCACCTGCTACAGCGGGAATTGCAGCAATTGAACAGGCAACCAATATATTTTTAATTTTTTCCATATTGTTCTAAACAAATGTTAGTTTTAAAAAATTGTCAAAAAAATTTAAATAATTTCTACCAACCCGGATTCTGTGGAAAATCACCGTAAAGATAAACTTCCGAATCCTTGAACGGGAACCAGTAATGTTTTGTAATGTAGTTTCTCTCCAAGATAACTTGATCGGTATTATAACCAGAAACCTCAGCCTCAGCAGGATTCTTCTGAACATCAGCCTCAGAGGTTACACGAGTAAAGTTAGCCGCTTTTTTCAAGGTGTATGGTTTCTCGGTTAAAAGTAACCATCTCTGAAGGTCGTTGAAACGGAAACCCTCAAAAGAAAGTTCACAAGCCCTTTCATGACGAACATAATTCATAAAAGCCTCGCCTGAGAGATATTCACCCGGAATGTCAGCAACACCGGCTCTCTTGTGGAGAACATTGATTGCGTCAGCAGCAGTCTTGTCGCAAGTTGAAGCCTTGTAGGTTGAACTCTGACAACCAGAAGCAGCCGAACCTGCCTCAGCATACATCAAATAAACATCAGCAACTCTCAAATAAGGCAAGTAGCAAGAGAATGCTTTTCCGTAACTACCCCAATCATCTTTCTGATTGTACTGATGAGGAACAAGTTTCTGTTGGAAATAACCTGTTACACTTCCTTTAACAGCATCTCTCATAATACCACCAGAATAAAGTGTACAATAAACCAAGTCTTTGTAAACACCATCATCTCCAGATTGAATATATTTCTCACCGTCAAATACAATGTCATGATAGAAACGATTGTCACGGTCTTTGAACGGATGAGCAGGGTCAAAATGCTCTGTATAATTACCTTTTTCGTCCATAATCAAATAACCGTCTTTTGTACCGTAAGCATAATCAACATAGTTAGCGGTTGGCATACGGATTTCAGAGCCGTAGCAAAGAGAATTGTCTTGAGGTCCCCAAACTGTTGCAAAACCCCAACGAGCATCGTTGATTCCAAATGGAGTTCCTCTCAACATAGCCTCGCAAGTACCGGGTTGACGCCAACCGTCAGAAACAGTGTAGAAAATATCGCTGTAATTGGTTGAAGAACTTTCCGATTTAGTATGATTGAAAAGATCGTTTGGTTGATTTTCTGTCGGGTCAGAGGCTTTACCGTAAAGATATTCAGCCAATTTGTAAGGAGTTTGACCACTTTCAATCAAAGCGATTGATTGTCCTAATACTTCAGCAGCCTGAGTTGCAAGTTCGGTATTATACTTAAAAGTATTTCCACCGCCTAATTGAGGTCCGTTTTCTGCCAAAGGAGAAGCAGCCCAAAGAAGCATCTTACCTTGATAAGCCAAAGCCGTTGCTTTGGTTATACGAAGTTCGTTAGCACCTTTTGTTGCAGCACCGGCAGCCGATTTGTCCCAATTGTTAGGAAGATATTTAGCAGCCTCGCCAAAGTCTTCAGCAGCACGTTTAGCACATTCCTGAAAAGTAGGACGCGGAAGAGTGAATTTCTCACCATCATTAAGAACCTTATCAACATAAGGAATACCACCAAGATAAATCATCAATTCTTCGTGCCACCAAGCGCGGAAAAACAAAAGTTCACCTTTGATAGCATCTTTTTGTTCTTGATTTGCCTCTGTTAAAAGGTCTATATTTTCAAGACCAAGATTACATTTCCTAATACAATAGAAAGCATCATTCCAAATATGATGATCGAATCTGTCGGTTGAAGAGTGCTTTGTGTTAGATCCGTAAAGATAACTCAAATTACCACCCCAACAAGTGAAATAAGCACGGAAGTTACCATCGTCCATAACCTTTGCAACATGGTAGTTTGAGTTTGAATTGTACATCTCGTCCTCACCCCAGTTGAAAGTGGTGTTCCAATACATTGTTTCCTTGTGCGGAATACAATTGTACATTTCTTCAACAAAACCTTGAAAATTGTTGAAGTTCTTAAAGGCTTCCTCTTCCGAAACGTCCGAGTCGGGTGTTTTGTCAAGGTAATCGGAACAACTGCTGAAAGTGGCTAATGTCAAAAGCAGTGTACCAGAAGCCAAAATATTTTTTAAAACTTTTTCCATAACTAAATTTTCTTCAATTTTTTTTACAATGTGAATTTAAGACCAAGCGTAAAACGTTTTACAGTAGGATACTGACCAGTAGAGCCGCCACCAGTGAGGTTAGACTCACGGTCATCAGGCATCTTAGTGTATACCCAAAGGTTGTTGCCGCTGACATAAATTTTAACATCCTTGAAGTTATAACGACCCAAAGTAAGTTTTGGGAATGTATAAGCGATTTCAAGGTTTTTCAAACGAACATACGAACCATCGTACAGATATTGCATACCGTCGTAAACGCCTGATTGTGTATTCCATCTTGGAGTTCTAACATCAGCACCATCAGGATCTTCAGCCCACCATGTACCAAGGTCGTAAACATTGTGCATACGGTTGTTTCCAAAAGATCCAAGAGGAACATCACGAGTTACATTGTTAACACCGTAGAACTGAGCAAATACCGACCAACCTTTGTAGTTAACACCGATAGTTGCGTTGTAAGAGTTTTGCGGAGTTCCTGAATAATAAACAGGAGCAGAATCATCGGCTGTGATAACGCCATCACCATTGAAGTCAACAATATAATAATCACCGGGGAGTTTGTTACCATCTTGAGCTTCGTATTTAGGAGATGCGTAAATATCATCGTATGTATTCATAAAACCATTATCAAGGAAAGAACGTGTCTGACCGATTGCATAACCCTCTTGTTTACGATAAGAAGGATAAAGTTCTGGGTCGTCTTTTACTTGAATTTCGTTTTGAGCATGAGTCATATTAAGGTTTGCCCAAACATTAAGACCTTTTACAGCCTTAATATCTTGATTGTATTTAAGTTCAATTTCATAACCTTTTGTTTTAACTTTACCAAGGTTAGCAGTAGGAGCATCTTGACCATAGTATGCAGGCATAGCACGGTCGCCACCACCGACAAGAATATCGGTTCTTCTATCACGGAAGATTTCAAACGAACCTCTAAACATATCTTTCAAGAAACCATAATCAAGACCAATGTTGAATTTTCTAACAACCTCCCAATGTACATCAGGATTACCAACCGTGTTTTCACGATAGAATTGGTAAGGACTCTTACCGTCGCCTCCTCTTGGTTTTTCTCTCATAAGTGCTGATGATTCAGAACCAGCGTATGCTGTACCTAATGCCCATGTTGAAGCATAGAGCCAACGTTTAGAAACGTTATCATCTCCGATTTCACCGTAAGAAGCACGGAGTTTCAAGTTGTTGATTATACCGCTTTCACGAAGGTTGGACATGAAAGACTCTTGAGAAATTGTCCAACCGATAGCACCAGAATTAAAGAATGCAAAACGATTGTCTTCAGAGAATTTTTCAGAACCATTGTATGCGCCGTTGTATTCTACAAAGTAACGGTTGTTCCAATTGTAAGTTAAACGGAAAGCCCAGTTCTCACGTCTTGCAGGAATATCAGAACCAGAAGTATTTTCCTGACGTTCAAACAAGCCCATCACAGTAAAATTGTGTTTACCAATTGACTTGTCGTAGTTGAGACGGAATTGATAATTGAAACGACGGAATGTAGCCCAGTTGTTAAGTTGACCATTACCAGTAGACCAAGCAACAGGGTCAGTATAATCGAACTCATCCTTAATTCCGAAATTAAAAAATGTTAAAAACGGCAAAATATTGAAAACAAAACAGTTATAATATTTTGCCGTTACAAATATTTCACCTAAATTAGT
>CAJOGF010000014.1 GCA_905233995.1 uncultured Bacteroidales bacterium
TGAAGCGAGGTACAGGTTCGATGACCATCATGACACCCGTCGATGAGATTATCATGACGGGTGCCCACTGTCTGCGGATAGAAGCATTTGCTGAACCGTTTTTTGGCGCAGCAATAGTTTGTTATAGTTGTTTTGTAGGAGCAGGAAATTCACTACTTCCGACAGCAATAAATTTATGCTCAATGTGGTTTGTGAGAATCCCATTAATACTTTTTGCAGCATTGCCTTACGGTTTAATCGGCGTTTGGGTGGCAATGTGTTTTGAACTAATAATAAGGGGAACGATATTTTTAATATTCATACGTTCCCCAAGATGGCTTAATACTCAGGCAGTTAGAGATGCCGAAAGAGCAAAAAGAGTTTTATAAACATTAAGAAATTACTTTATAACTTTGAGAATTTCTTGTTTTAAACTATTCAAATCCCTAACTACTGGATATTCAGGATAATCGGCAACAACATTGTCAGGAGGACAAAACAAAATGCCTTTGTCAGCCGCTTTAATCATTGTAACATCGTTGTAACTATCACCAAAGGCTACAACACTGTAATTAAGCGATTTAAAGGCTTCAACAGTTTTCCTTTTTGGATCTGCTTGACGGAGTTTATATCCCGTGATTCTTCCCGTAGAGTCAGTTTCCAAACTATGACAAAGAAGAAATGGATTCTCAAGTTTATCCATCAAAGGTTGAGCAAATTCTACAAAAGTGTCGCTGACAATAGCAAAACGAGTGAGTTTTCTAATCTCACGGATAAAATCTAACGCTCCCGGCAAAGGCTGCAACGTGTTAATAACTTCCTGAATATCTTGAAGTTTCAGATTGTGTTTATCTAAAATTTCAAGTCTGTATTTCATCAACTCGTCATAATCTTTAATATCACGAGTAGTGAGTTTTAGTTGTTCAATACCAGTTTTTAAGGCAACGTTTACCCAAATTTCGGGAACAAAAACGCCCTCTAAATCAGCACATACTATCCACATAATAATAATTTTTTTATATATTAATTTTTCTAAACTTTACTTTTTTGTGTTTACAATTTATAATCAATTAATTCGCTTTGACTCAAGGCTTTAAAATTGAACTTTCCATCAAGACGATTTGCCAAATATTCCTGCTCCGTTTGACCGGGAGTTGGAATTATAACCGCTTGTTTTTTCATGGCGACAATATCGCAAAGAGTACTATACCCTGAGCGACAAATAATTGTTTTGGATTTTTCAAACGCATTTGCCAAAGCGTTACCTGTCAGCATATTATAGAAAACAACATTTTCCAATTTTAAACTTATAGGTGAATATTTTTCTGACACTCCTCTTACAAAAATTACCTTTTTGGAGGTTGTCTTAACCAAAGATAACAAAATATTTTCAAAAACTGTCCGCTGTTTTTCTTGTCCTGAAATCAAAATCAAATAATCGTATTCGAGAGAAATTTCAGAAAGTTTATAATCACAAAATCTTGACAAAATGCCAATTCTTTCAATTTTGTTGGATTGCATATCTCCCGCAAGATTACCCGAAAGGGTAAAACCTTGTTCAAAATCAGGAACCAAAACTTTCTTGAATCTAAACAAAAGAGTTTTGAAAAATTTATCAGAACACTTTTTCAGCAAGCCAAAACCCGAAGGCAATTCAGGCGCAATCTGATGCGTTATGATAAAACAATCCAACCCTTTGAAACTCAAACCATAACGATTATCCGAAATTACAACCTCAATACCCAATTTACGAATTACTTTTTTAACAAAAAAAAACTCGTTGAAAGTATTGTAAATCATTACATAACCCCATTTGATAAAAGAAAAAAAAGATATTTTTCCTTTTGGATAGGTTATACGTTTTTCTTTCAACGAAAAAATCTCAACATCAGGCAATTCGGTTTTCAAAAACATTTCAGCACCAACGCCGCAGACAATTATAACAGAATTGTATTTCCTTAAAATATTTACAATCGGAACAATTCTTGCAGCATGTCCTAAGCCCCAATCTAAGGGGCTTACAAGTACTTTTTTGTGTTTTATATCTGAAATAATTTTCATTCAGACACAGAAATTTCTATTCCTAACCTCTCAACTTGTTGACGAATTTGTTCAAGAGCCTCGTGAGGTGCTTTTTCAAGTTTCTTTTCAGGAGTATCCCTTGCAATTGTATATATCATTACTTTTTTGGGCGACAAGGTTTTAACAATTTGCAACCATGCTTCAACCTCTTCAGGGGTATAATTATTGATTCGCTGACCACAAACTTCACCACTTAAAAACATTGTTTGAAGCACAAAATTACCGTCAAAACGTTTCAAAAGGTTAACCGTATTTTCCACTGAATAACGCCCAACAGGACGATTGATGATAATCGCAGTTTTGTCAATAGCCGAATCAAGTTTAAGAATACAATTATCAACTTTTTTCAACGTATCAACAATCTGAATATCAGAGATTTTTGTTGCATTGCTCAAAACCGAAATCTGCGCGTTTTCAAAATATTGGTTACGAACATCAATCGTATCTGAAATAATCTCCTTGAAATCAGGATGTATGGTTGGTTCGCCATTTCCTGCAAAAGTTATTGAATTAAGTTCGATATTTTCTTGCTTTAATTGAGAAAGTTTTTGTCTCAAAGCATTAATAACTTCAGTTCTTTTGGCAAGCACTCCTACCCTTCCAGGAAGATTTGCACCACATTCACAATAAATGCAATTGAAATTACAATACTTTTTCTCTAATGGTAACAAGTTAATTCCCAAAGAATTACCAAGCCTTCTGGATTTTATAGGTCCGTAAATAAGGTCATGAAACAAAAATGTAGCCATATTATTTCTTAATATTTTTTTTCCCACAAAATTATTTTAATTAACTTTAAAAAAAAAATATTTTTTGGATTAGTTTTTGCACTTAACCCCAAAAAATAATACTTTTAGGGTAAAACATAAAACTTACAAAATGAAAAAGGCAACCTTTTTACTTATCATAACTATCATGCTAACAAGCCTTTGCGGTTTTGCTCAATGCAAACAAAGGTTTGTGTATGAGTGCGCCGTACAAAGTAAAGGTGCAATTTTCTTGAAAGAGTTCAACACAAAGTTTTCGTCAGGCAATCCGCAAAAACACAGAGTAATATTAAACAAAGGGTATATGTACACTTTACAAATATGCAACCCTTCTGACAGCGAATATCTTGACCAAAACAATTCGTCGCAATATACAGGGCTGAAAGTCAATTCAATGCTATCGCTTTACGACAAAAACAACAATCTACTTGCAACAACAAATAAAAACGTAAAGTTCACGTTTTTTTGCAACCGAACCGATGTGTATTGGATTCAAATTATGCCACTTAGTCCTAAAACTACTTGCGCCGTCGGAATATTAAGCGTTGTTAGACGATAGAAAATTATTCGATACAATCTTTGCTGTTGTCCATGCCGCTTGAAGATTATAACCTCCCGTTATAGCGTCAATATCAAGCACTTCACCTGCAAAAAACAAATTCTTAACAGTTTTTGCTTCAAGATTTTTTTTGTTGACACTTTTCAAATCCACACCGCCGCTTGTTACAAATTCGCCGCCCGATTGTCCTCGTCCCGAAATATGATAAACATCTGAAGTTAAAGTCAAAACCAACTTATTTATAAGTTTTTTTCCTAATTCGGAATATTTTCGATTAAGCGGAATTTCAGCACGAGTCAACAAAAATTCCCAAAGTTTTGAAGAAAAACCATCAAGATGCAGAGCGCAAACATTTTTTTGCGGATACTTTTTTATAATACCATTCAACAAACTAATAGTTTCGTCTTGAGTTTTGTCAACCCAATTTACAACCAAATCACCTTTATAATTGTTTTGAAAAAAGAAACGCGAAGCATAAGAAGAAAGTGTCAACACTGCTGGTCCAGAAAAGCCAAAATGTGTAATCAAAATGCCACCTCTACTATGAAACTTTTGTCCGGCTAACATCAAACTACAATTTTCTTTAGTCTGACCTTGCAATGCAGTTAAAAGGTTGCTTTTAATTTTAAACGAGAAAAGCGAAGGTGCAGGACTAATAATTTCGATTCCAAGCCTTTGAAACATTTCAAAAAACTTAGGAGAATTTCCACCGCCAGTTGTAATAACAACATAATCAAAAAGTTGAGAAAAATTTTCATTGTCATTAAAAGTCAACAAAAATTTCTCGTCTTTGCAAGATAAAGCCGTTAAACAATGTTTCAAGAAAATTTTTACACCGTAATTCAACATATACTTTTTTAAAGTTTCAACAACCTGAAAAGCATTGTTTGAAACAGGAAAAACTCTGCCGTCGTCTTGAGCATAAAGTTCAAGATTATGTTTTGAAAACCAAGAAAATACATCGTTATTATTGAACTCAAAAAAAAGGGCTCGCATTAAATTATAACCTCTTGGATATATTTTCTTAAAATCGTCAAAAGCCTCAAAAGTGTTTGTAATATTGCAACGTCCGCCACCGGTAAAAGAAAGTTTTGTCATCATAGAAGCCGAAGCCTCAAACATAAATACCTCACATTCAGGAGCATTTTCCAAAATGTTGACAGCGCAAAAACACCCCGCTGCACCAGAGCCAATTACGGCGATTTTCTTTTTTAACATAATTTTAATCGTAAAACTAAAATATTTTTCCGTTTTTCTTTGTCATCACAAAAAAAAACTCTACCTTTGGATTGAAAAACTTTCACAAAATTACAATTTTTTTTTCATTTAAGAAATATGGTTTTAGACGAGACTGATTACAAAATTTTGGCGGCCCTACAAGAAGACGGTTCACTGACTAACAAACAGTTGGCGTTGAAAGTCCATTTGTCGCCTACTCCCGTATTTGAAAGAGTAAAAAAACTTGAGCAAGAAGGCTTTATAAAAAAATATGTCGCCGTTTTGGACGTTGAAAAACTCGACTGCGCTTTTATGGCAATCTGCAACATAAAACTAAAACAACATTCCTACGATAATGCAACAAAATTTATGGACGCTGTTCAACAAATGGACGAAGTAGGCGAATGTTACAATGTATCAGGCGATTATGATTTTCAGATGAAAATTTACGTTTCAAGTATGAAAGAATATCAAAAGTTTGTTATGAAAATTCTCGGCGAACTTGATTGCATAGGCGGTCTTAATAGTTCTTTCATAATGGGAGTTGTGAAAAACTCCTACAAAGTTCCGCTAAAGAAAAACAACAGATAATATTCACCATGATAACTCAAAAAAAGATACACCTAAAAGCAAGAAAACGCGGCTTTCATCTGATAACCGACGAGATATTAAAGCATATAGATAGTCTGCCTGAAACAGGACTCTTAAATTTATTCTTGCATCATACCTCAGCCGGATTGTCAATAAACGAAAACTGCGACCCGACAGTGCGTTACGATATGGAAACAATTGCTAACTCTCTTGTGCCAGATAGTACAACTCGTTACGAACATTCGCTTGAAGGTCAAGACGATATGCCGGCTCATTTTAAAAGTTCGATGTTCGGAGCCTCTATTACGATTCCAATTTCTGAACACAAACTTTCATTAGGAACTTGGCAAGGAATATATCTTTGCGAGTTTAGAAATTATGGTGGTGAACGATTAGTAACAATTACTATATACAATTAACGTATAACGTAGAAAAATTATGAATACAAAAAATATTTTTACAACCCACAAAAGCATTCGAGAGTTTTTGCCTCGCATTGTGGACGATGCTATCATAATGAAAATATTCAACGCTGCAATACGTGCCTCAAATACGGGCAATATGCAGTTGTACAGCATAATACTTTCAACACAACCTAAAATTAAGGAAGAACTTTTGCCGCTTCATTTCAATCAAATGATGGTGAAAAAAGCACCATTAGTTTTTACATTCTGCGCCGACATTAATAGATTTAACAAATGGTGCAAATTAAGAAACGCAAAACCTTCATACGATAATTTTTTGTGGTTTTCTACGGCACTGACAGATACTGTTTTAGCCGCTGAAAATGCCGCTTTAGCCGCCGAAAATGCAGGTTTAGGTATTTGTTTTTTGGGAACAACAATGTACAACGCCAACGAAATTGCAAAAGTTTTACAACTTCCAAAAGGTGTTGTCCCCGTTGTTACAATGGTGGCTGGATACCCTGAAAAAAACATCACTGAAGTAACAGAAAGACTTCCGTATGAAGGAGTTGTACATTTTGAAAGATACCACGATTACAGCGACAAAGACATCGAAAAATATTATCACAATTTAGAAAATCTTGACAAGATGAAAAATTTTGTCAAGGAAAATAATCTTGAAAATTTAGCGCAAGTTTTTACCTCGGTTAGATACACCGAACAAGACAGCGAAATGTTTTCAAAAAAATACTTGGATTTCGTAAAAGAAAGTTTTAGAATCAACTAACTTATGAACGAGAATATTCTTGATGCGTTAATGCGTTTGTTTGCACTTATCATTGACCCCGAAGATTACGGAAACATTGACAAGTCGAGGGATGTTGTGTCAGTATACCTTAGCAAGACGCTTTCGCCGGTTTTTGTAGAAAAATATCTTGAACGTTACGACGGCTACATCAACTCGTACAAGAATGCTAAAAACAAAAAGTCAGCAAACAAAAGAATCTCGTCCTCCTCGGTAAGAGTTCTGAAAATTTGTGCATTACTAAATCAAGAATTACATCAAAAGGAGAAATTCTATGTTTTAGTAAGAATTATAGAATATATTTCCATAGGCGGCGTTATTTCTCAAACCTCAATTGACTTTATTCAGACAATAGCCGTATCTTTCAATATTGAAGATTACGAGTTCAAAAATATAATGGCGTTTGTAGAAAACGACCTAAAATACGCACACAACAAAGAAAATTTTCTATATATTGATAATCAAGAAATATCAGCAAGCGGGACAAAGCACATCTTTATACCCGAATTGATAGGAACATTGAGAATGTTGTACGTAAAAAGTATTTCACATATTTTTTTCGTTTACAACGGCGTCAACAAACTAACAATCAACGAAAAAAGAATAAGTCAGAACCAAATTTCCTCTTTTGAAAGCGGCGGAATTATAAAAGGTCCCAAAATTGGTTCAATTTATCAAAGTTCTATCAGCAATATTTTTACGCTTTCTCAAAAGGAAAAAAGAGTTGTTTTTTCTGGTTACAACGTTTCGTATTCTTACAAAAATTCCAAAAACGGACTAAAACCATTCGACTTTTATGTTGAAAGCGGAAACATGGTGGGAATAATCGGCGGCTCAGGAACAGGCAAAAGTACACTTTTAAACGTTTTGACAGGAAAACACAAACTTGATACTGGCGAAATTTTCATCAACGGGAAAAACCTTTTTGAAAGCAAAATACGAGAAGGTATTATCGGCATTGTGCCTCAAGACGACCTTTTGATTGCCGAACTCACGGTTTGGCAAAATCTATATTACAATTCAAAACTTTGTCTTGGAAACCTTACCGAAGTTGAACTAATTGATCACCTTATAAAAGTATTAAAAGATCTTGACCTCTATGATTGCAGAGATTTGAAAGTTGGCGATGATTTGCATACTGTGATTTCTGGCGGACAACGAAAAAGGCTCAACATAGCGTTGGAACTTGTTAGAGAGCCTTCGATTCTTTTTGTTGACGAGCCAACCTCAGGACTTTCAAGCACCGACTCCGAAATCGTAATGCAACTTCTAAAACAACAAGCGAACAACGGTAAAATAGTGATTGTCAACATACACCAACCATCGTCAAATATTTTTAAAATGTTTGATATGCTTTGGGTTATGGACAAAGGAGGCTATATTGTCTACGATGGAAACCCGATGGAAGCAATCACTTATTTTAAAAGTATGAGTGCTTACGTTGATGCTGGAGTTAGCGAATGTCCTACTTGTGGAAATGTCAACAGCGAAGAAATTCTACAAATTATTGAGGCTCGTGAAGTTAACGAACAAGGCAATTACACTCAAAAACGCAAGGTCAGCCCTCTTGAATGGTATCAAAGATACTTGATAAACAAGAATATACGACTTTCAAATTATCAGCAGAAAGATTTTGACAAAAACACATTACCAAAATCCAAATATTCAATTCCAAATCCAATAAAACAGTTTTGGATTTTTTTCAGAAGGAATGTACTTTCAAAATTAGCAAACAAACAATACATGGCGATAACATTTTTGGAATCGCCGATTTTGGCATTTGTGTTGGGATTTTTCACCAAATACATCAACGACGACGGCGAATACGTTTTTGCTGATAACAAAAATTTACCAGTCTTTTTGTTTATGATTATTGTTGTTGCATTGTTTACGGGACTTTCGGGCGCAGCAGACGAAATCATAAGGGATAGAAAAATTTTAACAAGGGAAAAATTTCTGAATCTATCCAAATTCAGTTACCTTTTAAACAAAACCATTGTAGTTTTTATAATTTCCGCTATCCAAAGTTTATCTTTTATTTTGGTTGGAAACTACATTCTTGAAATAAAAGGAATGTTAACTGACTATTGGTTTGTGATGTTTACAACCTCTTGTACGGCGAATATGATGGGGTTGATAATTTCCTCTGCATTGGATTCTGTCATTGCCATTTATATTTTGATACCTTTTGTGCTTGTGCCTCAAATGTTGCTCGGAGGGGCAATGATAGATTTTGACGACCTTCACGAAAGCGTTTCGGATAAAATCAACGTGCCGTTTTTCGGCGATTTAATGGTTTCAAGATGGGGTTACGAGGCTTTGGCTGTTGACCAGTTTCAGAATAATGTCTACGAAAGAGAGTTTTACGAACTTGACAAAGAAAAGTCGCGATGCGTTTATCTAAGTACGTATCTTATGAGCGAACTTGATAATATCACAACACGTTGTAATAAACTTTGCGAAATTAAAAAGCCAACTAAAGAAGATAGAGAAGAACTCGAAGACCTTTTGTTGACACTCAAAAACGAAACAGAGTTCTTAAATTACAGAAATCCTAAAATAAATTTTGAGCATACCGAGGATTTCGTCCCTGAACGTTTCAATCCTATGATTGCCAATTTCTTACAACTATATCTTAGAGCGCAAAAAGAGTTTTATAACGAAGAGGCTGAAATCGCAAATGCAGGTCGTCAAATAAAACTTGATGAACTTGAGAAAAAACTCACTCAAGAGGGTCTTTATCACCTTCAGAAAGATTATTACAACGAAAAATTGGCAGAAATTGTACTGAACAAACGTGCCGTTAAAAAGATTTACAATGCGCCAAACAACCGTTTGATTCAGAAAAAAGATCCAATTTTTATGGAACCCGTTTCAGACGTAGGACGCGCACACTTCTACGCGCCATGCAAAATCATAAAGAACCATAGGATTCCAACTTATATTTTCAATATGACAGTTTTGTGGTTGGAATCAATCGTTATGTTTGTACTATTATGGCTTGATTTACCAAGGCAATGCGTTGTGTTCTTTATGAAATTTTCATTGAGATTCCGTCAAAATTACACAGTAAAAAAAGTTCATGTTTAATGAAATATAAAGTATACGTAATTATAGGAATAACAACGATTTTGTTGTGTTTGAAAGCCAAAGCGCAAGAGTTTAACGACTTGTTTTTTGACCAAACAATCAGAATGAATTACATAATTGCTGGAAACAATTCCAAAGCCGAAATTTTTCTTTCTCAATACATTTCGGAAGGTATTTGGGCAGGAAAAAGAACCTCAATGGAAGAATGTATCGAAAGCGGTTCTTTCAAAATGGAGTTAAAGGATTCTCTTAGCGGCAAAACTATTTATGCCTATAGTTTTGGGTCTTTGTTTGACGAGTGGCAACTAACTTTGGAGGCAAAACAATACAAAAAAGCATTTAGAGAAGCCGTTAGATTTCCTTGTCCGAAAAAAAGTGCGATAATCGAAATTTTTCAAAAGGATACGCTTGAAAAATATCATAAATTATGTTCGATAAATTTTTCAAAAGATTTGGCAATTGAAAACAAGAATTTGTTCCACTCTGAAGATATTTTAATAAACGGCTCTGTTGACAAAAAAATTGACATCGCCATTTTAGCCGAAGGTTACAAAGATAATGAAGTCAACAAATTTAAAGACGATGCAAAAAAACTTACGCAAAAGTTTTTCAAATACGAACCTTTCAAAAGTTATCAAGATAGATTTAATGTCAGAATGGTTTTGTCTACCTCGCCACTTGACTTTAAATACAATACTTTTTCGATTGATAGGTATCTTACAAGCGAAAACTATTGGGCAATTTGCGATAAAGCAGCCTCTGTGCCGTGGGATTTTGTAGTTGTTCTTAACAACAACACAAAATACGGTGGTAGCGGAATTTTCAATTTCTATTGTTGCATTGTTACGCAAATAATGGAATCAGAAGAAATGTTGATTCACGAGTTTGGACATCTTTTTGCCGCCCTTGCCGACGAGTACGAATTGGATTATCAAGCAAAAACTAAAAGCACTAAGATGCAACAAAACTGCATTATGCGTAGTCTTGATACTAAAGTTTTTTGTCCACAATGCAAAAACACAATAAAAAAGTTTATAAAATATTATACTGAATAATTTTTTGTGAATTAATACGTTATAAAAAATAAAACCTTAAAAGTATAATTAAAATTTTAGAAAGATGAAAAAGACAATAGGATTAATCACCTTGATTGCGATTTCAGGCAATTTGACTGCACAAATAGACCTGCGCAACGATTGGGAAAAAATGGCACTTTCCACCGACATCAAAACTATAAAAGAGTCCGTTGACGGAGTTTTGAAAAACACCTATACTTTCAATGATATGGGTTATCTGACAAACGATGGTCAACAATACGTTTTTGATTCAAAAGGTAGGATAACGATGTACTTTTCGTCAGAAAACGGTAAAGGAATTTACGAATACAATTCCAAAGGTTTAATTACCGAATATACAAGAAAGAACGGAGACGAAATGTACAGAGAAACTTACGTTTATGACGCAAGCGGCAAAATGTCAACCTGCAACACTTCAAACACCACAATCAATTTCACGTACGACAATGCTGGCAATTTAACTCACACTAACGATGGTTTCGGAAAATTGCTTGCAGAATATGTTTATGATAGCAATTCAAGACTTTCAATGGAGAGAAAAAATGGTGAAGTAATCAACTACACCTACGATTCAAAAGGTCGCAAAACCAATGTAACAACAGAAAAAAACAATCAAAAAACAACCGAAACATATTCTTACAACGCCGAAGGTGCTATTAATAAATATACAGTTACGATTGCTGGAAATGGTTCTCAAACCACTGAAACTCACAACTATACAGTTGATAAAAACGGCAATTGGACAAAAGACGATATAACAATCGACAAAAACGGCTCAAAAAGCACTGTCAGCATAACCCGCGAAATTGAGTATTTTCCACCCGCAAGACGCTTATACTTACTGAAATAACTGTTTTTTGTATAGGGACATCAATAAAAAAATGTCCCTATACAAAATTTTAACGCAATTTTTTTTTCTTTTTTTTTATATTTTTAATATTCTGACAATCATTTTTTTAAAGTTAAACCAAATTCTACCCTAACGAAAATCGTTTGTAATTGTATTTTTTTCTCCATATCTTTGCACCACTATCATTTTAAATTATAAACGTACTAAGTATTAACAAACATGATTTTAACAGTATTATCCAGTTTCTTGAGCGGGATAGGGGCGACTTTTGGCGTACTCGTGGCTATTGCAATAATTATTGGAATAGGTGCTCTTATCAAAATGTACTTAAGTCTAAGGGACGGCAAGAAAAATCTGCCACAGATTTTGTTAAGTTACCGCAAAACACTTCTTCAAAGAGATATGTTTGAAGAGTATGTGTTTATTTCAAAATTTGTTAAAGACCTCAAAAAAAACATTGTTCCGAAAGAATTGTCAGAAAAGTATATCTTAGACGTTGATTGGCAACTCGGTTGGACTTCCACAATGGACGGCAACGAAAAATTAGGCTTGACACCAACTTACAAAATTATACCAAAAGTATCTTTCATTAAGAAAAAAGAAGAAAACAAAAAGGACGAAAACAAAAGCAAATAATGATTTATCCAAAGGACTTTGAACATAAAACAGGATTCTATAAAATCAGAAGCCTTCTAAAAGAGCAATGTTCCTCATTGTTAGGCGAAAGCAAAGTTGAAAAGATGAAATTTTCAACCGATTTTAACTACATTGAAACCAACTTGAACACGGCTCAAGAGTTCAAAGATATCATTATGACAAATTCGGATTTTCCTCAAGACGGATATTACGATTTGAGAAGCGGACTAAAAAAAATCGCTCGCGAAAACACGTTTTTATCTTCTGAGGAATTATTTGATTTGAAATGCTCGCTTTCAACACTAAAAAACATAACAAAGTTTTTCAAGATTACTCCTGAAACTAAATTTCCATTTTTAAGGAAATTATGTAGCACTGCATTCTTGAACTACCCTCTTTTGCAAGCAATCGACAGAATAATGGACGAAAGAGGCGCAATCAAAGATACTGCAAGTCAGGAGTTAAGACAAATACGCGCTGAAAAAAATTCCAAAGCCTCAGCGATTTCTTCTGTTGTGTCCCGACTTTTAAGGACTGCAAAAGCCCAAGGTTGGACAGAAGCAGATTCGGAAATAACAATAAGAGACGGCAAAATGTTGATTCCTGTCTCTTCGGGCAACAAAAGGAAAATACCGGGAATAGTTTCCGACGAATCTTCCTCTGGGAAAACGGCGTTTATAGAACCTTTGGAAAGCATTGAACTCAACAATGCAGTCAGAGAACTGGAGTTTAAAGAACGACGCGAAATAATTAAAATATTAACGGAAATAACGGACAAAATCCGTCCTTTCATACCCGAACTTGAACAATCTGAAGAAATACTTTCAGAATTGGATTTCGCACGGGCAAAGGCTAAATTAGGGATTTTACTTGAGGCTTCTATCCCGAAATTAAGCACTCAGCCGATTACAGACTTAAGAGCGGCAAGGCATCCTATTTTGCTTTTAACTCTCAAAGAAGAAGGCAAAAAGGTTGTACCTTTGGATTTAGAAATCAATGAAAATCAACGCATTATAATGATTTCAGGACCTAATGCAGGAGGCAAATCGGTATGTCTTAAAACTACTGGCTTAATTCAGTATATGCATCAATTAGGATTGTTGACACCGGTTAGTCAAAATTCCGTTTTAGGTATTTTCAATGATATTTTCATTGACATAGGCGACGAACAAAGCATAGAAAACGATTTAAGCACTTATAGTTCGCACCTAAAAAATATGAGACAATTTCTAAATAGTGCGGGGAAAAAATCACTTATTCTCATTGATGAATTTGGGTCGGGAACGGAGCCAATTTTAGGCGGTGCAATAGCGGAGGCTGTTTTAGATAGGCTAAATTCAAGACACGTAAAAGGCGTTATAACAACGCATTATACCAATTTGAAAAACTACGCTAACAATAATTCTGGCGTTATCAACGGGGCAATGCTTTACGATAGCGAAAATATGAAACCGCTGTTTGAACTTCAAATCGGCAAAACAGGTAATTCGTTTGCATTTTTGCTTGCAAAAAAAATGGGTCTTGACGACAGTCTTTTGCGTAAAGCCGAAGGAATTGCCGGTAGAGAACACATTGATTTTGAGAAAAAAACGCAAGAATTAGAAGAGGAGCGTCAAAGGCTAAAAAACAAAATTTCAGAACTTGAAACCAAAGAAAAAAATCTTATCAAAAAGGAAGATTTCTTTGATAGTCAAACGCAATACACGCTTCAAGAAAGAAAAAATATTATAAAAGCAACAAAAATAAAACTTGAAAACATTCTAAAAGATGTCAATCGCAAAATAGAAAATACGATTTTAGAAATCAGAAACGTTCAAGCAGAAAAGACCAAAACGAAAGAATTGCGTCAAGAGTACAAAGATTTTGTTGACAATACAATCCAAGAAATAAGCCTTGAAGAAAAGAAAATTGACGAAAAAATAGCAAAAATTTTCCGTAAACAAGAAGAAAAACAAAAACGCAAGGCTCAAAAACATTTAGAACAAGTTCAACAACAATCCAAACCTCAAACAGAAAAAAAAGAAAAACCGCTTCAGTCTGGCGACCTCGTTTATCTTGACAACAACGATACTGCTATCAAAATCGTTGACATAAAAGACGGAAAAGCACTTTTAGAATTAGGTCAAATGCAGACTTTTGTAGACATAAAAAGACTCACAAAAGCCAAAAAACAAGAAAAAGAAAAACAAAAAATCAGCGTCAACATTTCAACTGACAAAAAAAGCGGAAGTTTTCTTTTCGGGCTTGACGTAAGAGGTTTAAGAGGAAACGAAGCCGTTGAAAGAGTTGCAAAATACTTAGACGAGGCAATTGCAAGCGGTCATAATGAAATAAAAATACTACACGGAACAGGCACAGGCGCATTAAAAGCAATGATTCGCGATTATCTCAACTCTCAACCGATAGTCCGGAAATGTTATGACGAAAAAATAGAACTCGGCGGAGCAGGTATTACTATTGCTGAATTGGATTTTTAAGCAAAATATTAATACAAAAATTCCATTTGCGGCTCTTAAATTGACTTTAGCCACAAATGGAATTTTTTTATTATTTTCCTAATTTGTTATAAACGGGATTTGCGTAAATTTCCATCAACATTTTTTTCTGAAGTTCAACATCTCCTGAAAATTGCTTACTTTGCTCTTGAATATAATTCAAAACATTTTCTTTATCTTCTAAAGAGTAAAACTCCTGAAAACGATTACTTTGCGATAAAATATCGGCAGTTACATAATTTATTGGATACAATACATAACCGTCATAAATCTTCTTATCAAGAAGTTTTGCAACCTCATCGTATTGAATATTTTTGTTTGCGGCTTTCGGCATATTCAAAAGTTCTGCCGAAATAGGTTTGCCAAGCGTAATATTTACTCTACCTTTTTTGCAAATAAGACCATTTCGCATACCGGCAACATCGTCAACTTTATTTTTCTTGAAAGTAGAATCTATTTTCTTGTTGTATTGTTCGATAACTTTGTAAACATCAACGGGATCGTATTCGTAAGAAATGGTCATCGGAACAATATTCATCTCAGCAAGCGAAGTCAAAACATCACCTTTTGATGCCATATTAAACATTTTAAGAACACTACCTTGTGTTTTGTCGTTTCCGTCCTTTGTACGACCTTCTCTTTGGGCTATCCAAATCGAAGTTTTTTTGTCGAGAATTGTATGACGGATATATTTTGACTGAAGCATTGAACTTACCATCAACTCCTTTACCGAAAGATTTCTCTTTACCACAAAAGTACGATTTAACTTCACCAAATCGGTTATCCATGGAAAAATCAAAAGATTAGAGCCAATTGCAATTTCGGATGTTTGATGTCCATGCTGAGCCAAATATGTATTTAAGAAAGCCGAATCCAAAATAATATCCCTATGATTCGACACAATTAAATACCCTTTACCTTCTGGAATATTTTCTAAGCCTTTAAAAATTACTCCTTCTGTATAGCGTTTTTCAAGACCGTTGACAAGCCTTGCTATAAATTGCGTCTGAAAATCCCTGATAGTATGGACATTGCGTAATAATTTTTCAATAACCTCAAAAGCAACGTCAGGGAAAAAATATTTAACTGTTTTCCGAAAACCCGTTTCCGAAAGAAGGTTATTAATCACATTATCAACCTCTGAATCATAATAGGGACGTATTTCGTCAAATTCACCGTCTATAATCTCCATATTTTCTTTGTTTTTAATGACTTTTTTTATCTTATTTTGTCAATTAAAAGTTTGATTTCAAACCCCACAGGATTTCGTTTGTGCAGAATATTGTACACAGCGGTACAAATCGGCAAATCAATATTATATTTTTGGTTTACTTCGTAAATACATTTGCTTGCATAAAAACCTTCTGCAACCATTTTCATTTCCAAAAGTGCACTCTGTAGCGAATACCCCTGCCCTAACATCACTCCTAACGTTCTGTTACGACTGAATTTAGAATATGCTGTTACAAGAAGGTCGCCTAAATACGCTGAAGATTTAATATCGCGATTAATCGGATGTACCGTGTCAACAAAACGTTTCATTTCACGAATTGCATTAGACATCAAAACCGCCAAAAAATTATCACCATAGCCCAAACCAGAACAAACTCCAGCGGCTATTGCAAAAATATTTTTTAAGACCGCAGCATATTCGGTGCCGTAAATATCGTCAGTTATTGAAGTCTTTAAATACCTACATTCCAAACAATTAGCAATATCTTCGGCTGTGGTTAAATCTTTAGAAGCAATTGTCAAATAACTTAATCTCTGAAGGGCTACCTCTTCGGCATGACAAGGTCCTGCCAAAACACAAAAGTTTTTCTCAAGATTAACATTATAATTATCCTTAAAAAAATCTGCCATTATGATATTTTTATCAGGAATCATACCTTTGATTGCTGATACAACGACATGATTTTCAAGTGTTCCATCATATTGCTGCATAGTGCTTTCAATAAATGCCGAAGGAACTGCAAATACCAAAATGTCGGAATTTTTGATAACTGTTGTCAAATCATTGTAAAATTCCAATTTAGTGGTATCAAGTATCAACGAATTTAAATATTTAGGATTCTGACCATGTTTCATTGCATAGTCAATATGCTCCTTTTTGCGCAAATACCAGTTTATCTTATTACCCTCTTTGACATTGTTGGTCAAAACACTAATCAAGGCTGTAGCCCAACTTCCGCCGCCTACAACCGCTATTCTATGTTGTCCGCACATATTATCAAATACTTTTTTATACATTGCAAAGTTAAAGAAACTTTTGCTAATAAAAAAATAAAAAGCCTATTTTTAGGTTATTTTGACTTTTCACCCCTATTTTGAAACTTTCGGGTAAGTTATGCTTGCCGTTTTGTCATCAACAGAAATCATAACACGCGACCCCATAACAAGTGAAAGATTTTTTGTATCATGTCCTACAGGGATGCCATAAACGATAGGAATATTTAAATTGCCAAAATATTTTGAAATAATTTCATTAAGCGGCAAATCACTTCCTTGTTTGCAATTAAGAAAATCTCCAACAATAAGACCTTTGATTTCTTGAAGTTTGCCCGACTGCTGAAGATTAAGTAACATTCTGTCAATAGCATAGTTAGCCTCTTCAACATCTTCAATAAAAAGAATTGCATTTTTGGTATTTAAATCGAATGCCGTTCCCGATAGAGAATAAATAAGAGAAAGATTACCGCCCACAAGTCGTCCCGAAGCCGTACCTTCAACACAATTGGAATTTTTTACTATCGAAATTTCTTGACCTGCTTCAAACAATGTTCTTTTAAGATTGTCAACACTTTCTTTGCTATTGTTAAAACCTCTTAACATCAAGCCAGAAATAGTTTCAACACCCAAATTATTAAGAGCAATATGAAGGGCTGTAACATCACTATAACCGATTATCCATTTGGGATTTTCAAGCATTTTGTCCCAATTAATATAAGGCAATATCTGAGCCGCACCATAACCTCCACGCACAAAAAATATTGCTTTAATATCCTTATTATCAACCATTTTCTGAAATTCCGAAATTCTTTCCGCAAGAGTTCCCGCATAACGAGATTCTTGATGATAAATGTTAGAGGCTTCAACAACATTCAAATTCCAAGATTTCAAAGTTTCAATACCTTCTGAAATTTCACTTTCAGTAACATAATTACTTGCGGCACAAACGGCTACATAATCTCCTTCTTTCAACAAATCAGGAACAATATCATCTGTTATTTCCTTCTGATTTTCAATAATAAAACTCGGTTTAAATTCATAAACCAAATTAGTATCAACATGAATTTCGTTGACCACAATTTCTTCTTTGTCCTTATGACAAGATGACAATGCTAATAACAAAACTGTTAAAAGCGAAAAACAAGTATATCTCATAACAATTTTTTTGCAAAGATAATCAATTTTTTGCGACCTGCAATTTATCGACCTTTCTTTTTTTATCCAATTGCCAAGAATTGAAAAGGTTTTGACAAATAATATAAAATCCACTACATAAGGCACTTAATGGGTCAAGATATGTCAATGCAGCCCAAATAGAAAAAATAGTATTTTTTTGACCAATACTTTGTCCACACGACACTCTATCATCAAACTTTGTCCCGATTATCTTGCCAACCGTATACAAAACAATACAAATAATAAGGCTTGCAAATGCCATTAAAATGTCAATATGATAGTTTTCAGGCTTGTCGACAATGGATTTTACAGTCCTTGAAACAAGTATAACAATAGAAGCAGCCCAAATATAAAAAGAAACACCAGAATATTTATGCAATATTTCATGAGTTTTTTTCATAAACCGTTTAAAAAATTCTGCCAAAAGCATAGGACCAACCAACAAAGGAAAAACTTTTTGAATAATAGTTAAAAAGCCTTCCGTAAAACTCATGCCCTTAGACTCTATCAGCGGAAAAACTGACGGAATAATTATAGAAACAGCAACATTTGATAGAATTGTGAAACTCACCACATTAGCAGCGTTTCCACCAAGTTTTGTTGTAACAACAACAGCCGCCGTTGCCGTAGGACACATTATTATAACAAGCATTGATTCCGCTAAGATTTTGTCAAAACAACTAACGGCAAGGTAAGTTAAAAGTCCGCCCAAAATTGTTACCGAAAGCAACAAAAAATGAACTTTTTTTATTTTGATTTCGTTTAAACTAACCTTTGAAAAAGCCAAAGTCAGCATTACAAACATCGAATACGGCAAAATAAAATCGAACTTATAAAAAAAACTATAAAAAACACTTCCCGTTAATATTGCAATCGGAAGTGCATGATTTTTAATGAATTGAAAAATATTTTCCATGCCCTATATTTTTTTTGCAAAATTCCTATAAATCTGTTAATTTTAAGCAAAGAGAATATTATTTTTATTAAAGGTTACTCAAGATAGAAAAATTTAAACACCACTTGCAACTTAGTGCAAAAAAAATTAACTTTGCAATCCAAAAAATCAAAGTTTGAAGTATGGAGAAAAATTTTTTTCATGGAAGTCTGTTTGATTCGCTTGAAACTGAATCACAACATACAACAAATCAAAATCTTGATATAGATTTCAATGAAGAACTAATATCAAAATTGAAATCATACACCCTCGAAAAATATGTTTCTGACGTTGAAACTTTTGGTTTAGAAAATATTTGGAAGTGCATTTGTCGTTATGTTTTAGAAATTGACGAAAACAACAAATTTCTCAACACTCGCAATTTTGGCGAAATGTACGAAATTGGACTCGCCGTAAAAGACAAACAACTCAAAAAAAATAATGGTCAATATTATACCCCTGAAGATGTGGCTCAGATAATGAGTCAATGGTTCTGCCAAGAAATCGGAGAGAATATCTGCGATGTTGCTTGCGGGACTGGAAAATTGATTCTCACTTATTTGGACTATATCGGACGCGAAAATGCAATAGAACTTATTAGAAATGGCAAACTTTATCTTTATGACATCGACGAAACCGCTTTAAATATCTGTAAAACAATTATTATAAAAAAATACGGAAACAATTTAAAAGACAAAATTAATGTTGTTTGTGGTGATTTTTTGTCAACAAAGATAAAATTACCAAATAACTGCAAAGTGATTTCAAACCCGCCATACTCCAACATACAACAGACAGGTCGAGATTGGATGTCAACAGCCGTTCTCAACGATTCATCTGAACTTTACGCCATTTTTATGGAAAAAATCATAAAAAATAGTAATTCTTCGGTAATAATTACACCTTATAGTTTCATTTCTGGTACGAAGTTTCTTTCTCTAAGAAAAATTCTTAACAGATTTGGCGGCGAAATTTATTCTTTCGATAACGTTCCGGGCAATATTTTCTGCGGACGAAAACACGGAATTTTCAACACAAATACAAGTAATTCTGTTAGAGCAGCAATTACGGTTGTAAGGTCAACAGACTCTGACGGTTTTAGATTAACACCGTTAATTCGCTTTAAATCATCAGAAAGAGAAGATTTATTACAATGCAAAACATTGGAAAAATTCTTGTCTTTAGACAAACAAAAAATTTCGGACAAAAAACCAATGTTTTATAAATCCTTAATTCCGAAATTAAAAAATGTTAAAAACGGCAAAATATTGAAAACAAAACAGTTATAATATTTTGCCGTTACAAATATTTCACCTAAATTAG
>CAJOGF010000015.1 GCA_905233995.1 uncultured Bacteroidales bacterium
AAAGAAAACGCGTCATTTAGATACTTTTGTAAAGAAATGAAAAAATTAGACATTTTTCTATTAAAATCATATTTAGGACCACTGATTGCAACGTTTTTTATTTCAGTCTTTGTGCTTCTGATGCAATTTCTTTGGAAGTACATCGACGACCTTGTAGGCAAAGGTCTTGAAACTTCGGTTATTGCTGAATTTATGGGTTTGGCATCTGTGAGTCTTATTCCAATGGCTCTGCCGCTTGCGATACTGCTTGCCTCAATTATGACTTTCGGCAACATGGGCGAAAGATTTGAACTAACTGCAATCAAAGCCTCTGGAATATCGTTGCAGAGAACAATGCAACCGCTTATACTTTTAACATTACTTATCAGTATAGGAGCGTTTTATATTTCTAACGATATAATTCCATACGCCAATCTTAGATTTAGGGCTTTGATTTATAGTATTCAACACCAAAGACCTGAAATGAATATAAAGCCGGGGATTTTCAACAACGACATTCAGAATTTTTCGATTAGGATTTCGTCAAAAAATCCCAAAACCAACATGATGTACGACTTTATTGTTTATGACCATAGCAAAGACATTGGCTGCACCAACATAACTCTTGCAGATTCTGGTCAGATGACAGTAACAAGCGACGGCAGATACATGTTAGTAACCCTTTATAATGGCGTAAGATACGAAGAGTCGGATATAAAAGCATCTTCGATTCTTACCGTATCGGACAGAAATCCGTACCGAACCGACAAATTTGAAAAACAAACATTTGTATTTAGTCTGGCTGGTTTTGACTTTGATAGGACTGACGAAAGTTATTTCAAAAATAATTATCAATCTCAAGACATTGCAAGACTTACCGAAAGTACCGACTCTTTGGAACGAATTTATTCAAGACGCGCCGACGAACTATCAGGGACACTCAACAGCCGCTATTATTTAAAAAAGACAACTCATAGAGACGCTTTTTTGACCGATAGTTTGCTTCATACCCGTCGGCTTACACCTTATAAAGATAAACCGGGCAGAAGAGTAAGCATAGAAGACCTTTCAAGAGAAGAAATCAAAGAGGTTGACTCGGCATATTTAGCGGAAGATTCTTTAATAAAAGCCAAAATTGCTTTTGCAAAAGATTCCATTCGGTCAACGATTTTCTCTCTGAAAGACAACGATTTGAAAATCACAATTAATCTTGACTCTCTTTACAATAGTATGTCGAAAGAAGACCAAGAAAAAGTTTTTGCCAAAACAAAAGAATTTGCAGCCGAAGCGCAATCACTTATTACAAGAAATATCGAAGATTTGACTTCAAAAAAGAGACTGATAGCCAAATTTCGCAACGCATGGCATCAAAAGTTTACATTATCGTTTGCCTGCATGATTTTCTTTTTTATCGGTGCGCCGCTTGGAGCGATTATCAAAAAAGGCGGGTTCGGACTACCGATTGTGATTTCAGTTTTGGTATTCTTAACGTATTATATGATTTCAACAGCCGGAATGAAACTTGCAAGAGACGGTGTTTGGGAATCATGGAGAGGTATGTGGCTAAGTTCGATAGTGATACTACCTTTAGGAATATTCTTAACATACAAAGCAACCGTTGATGCCCAAATTTTCAACAAAGAGGCATGGTCGGCTTTTTTCAAAAAAATCGCTCAATTTTTCAATAAGAACAAATACAAAAGCGAATAACAAAAACAGAAAAAAAATAAGGAAATGGATAAGATAGAAGATGCAATCAAAGATTTTGCTTTAGGCAAAATAATAATTGTGGTTGACGATGAAGACAGAGAAAACGAAGGCGACTTCATCACTGCGGCACAAACAATTACGGAAGAAAAAATCAACTTTATGCTTCAAAACGGACGTGGCGTTTTGTGCGCACCGATTACGACACAAAGAGCAAAAGAATTAAAACTAAAACATCAAGTAGAGGACAACACTTCAATTCTCGGAACACCGTTTACTGTTACGATAGACAAAATAGAAGGCTGTACAACAGGAGTTTCTGTTCACGATAGGACGGCAACAATAAAAGCCTTGACCGACGAAAATTCCACTGCCGATACTTTTGCTCGTCCCGGACACATAAATCCGCTTTACGCTCAAGATAGAGGAGTCTTGAAACGAGCCGGACACACAGAGGCTGCTGTAGACTTTGCCCGTCTTGCTGGACTTTATCCTGCCGCCGCTCTTATTGAAATTCTTAATCCTGACGGCACAATGGCAAGACTTCCACAATTACAAGAAGTTGCAAAGAAGTTCAACTTAAAAATAGTTTCAATTGCTGACCTTATAGCATATAGGCTCAAAACCGAAACTACCGTTGAAAGCGGACCACAAGTAATAATGCCGACAAAATACGGAAACTTCACAATGACAGTATTTCGTCAACTGAACAACGGTCTTGAACATTCGGCTTTAGTAAAAGGTACTTGGAACGAAGATGAACCTATTCTTGTAAGAGTTCATTCTTCTTGTGCAACGGGCGATATTTTTGGAAGTTTCCGTTGCGATTGTGGCGACCAACTTCACAAGGCAATGCAGGAAATCGATAAAGCAGGCAAAGGCGTTCTTCTTTATATGAATCAAGAAGGTAGAGGCATTGGACTTTTCAACAAAATAAAGGCCTACAAACTTCAAGAGCAAGGTCTTGATACTGTTGATGCCAATATTCATTTAGGTTTTGATGCCGACGAAAGAGATTACGGCGTTGGTGCGGAAATTTTAAGAAGGTTAGGAGTAAAAAAAATGAGACTTCTTACCAACAATCCTGTAAAACGCGTTGGACTTCAATCCTACGGTCTTGAAATAATTGAAAACGTACCAATTGAAATTCCGACAAATAGTTATAACAAAAAATACATGCTGACCAAAAAAGAACGTATGGGACATATTTTACATATAAACAAATAATTTTTTTGGGAAAGCAACAATTTTGTCTGAAATTTGTACGTCTTATTTATTAAAAAAACTAAAATAGTACCCGCTTTTTGATATGGAAAACATTGTTTTTAAACGGAACTCATTGCTTACGATTCTTGTCATAAGAATTGTATCGGTAACTATGGTATTGATTGTTATAATTGATTTCTTTTTACTAACCGGGTTCAAGCAACTAAACTATGACAATTATGTAAAAGCCTCAGAAAAAATAGTCGAAGAAAATGCGGGTATTATTTCTCAAAAAATAAATTCAATTGTTGAACTCCTTTCGTACATTTCCAAAGAAAATATCATACAGAAATCCGACTCAAAGAAAGTATTAACCGACTTGTCAAATATGCAAAAAGTTCTTGGAGGGCAAATTGCATATTGTCAATTTACAGATACTCTTGGAGTTACAACCGAAACTATCAACAACAAGACAATAAATCTTGAAGAAAATCCCAGATTTTATCAAGGTATGAAATTTATGGATAAATATTTTGTTAGCGATAGAGAGGTTAACTTAAACGACAATAAAAAAGAAGTTTTTTATATAAGTGTTCCTTATTCAGAAGGCGAAAGAGTCTATGGATATTTGTCAGCAGCAATCAACGCCTCTGAAATCGACAGCATAATATCAAAAATAGAAACTTCTGAAATAGGAAACGTTTGCATCCTAAAACAAGATAGCATACAACAATCTATCGCAACAATTAATAATAATATCAACTATGACAAAATCAAAAACTTTGATTTGATTGAAAGCAACTTTAAAAGTGATTTAACCCACGGAAAACAAGAAATAAAAAATACCGAAACAGGAATTGAATATACAAGTATTTTTCATCATATCAATCTCACAAGATGGTATTTAGTAATGTTTGAAAACAAAAGTTTCATCGACTCTCAGAGAGCAAAACTCAGAAATTATTTTATTTGGTCTAACATAGGAGTGTTGCTTATTACATTTATTGTTTTTTATTTTGCAGTGAAAGCAAAAGTTGTAGTACCAATGCGCAAACTTCAAAGGACAGTAAAAGAGTTTGCTGACGGCATAATGTACAATGCTTCTGAATTTGCAAACGAATCCAAAGATGAAATCGGAGAATTTTCGCAGAATGTTTCCAAAATGGCGAACCAACTGATTTCCACAATGTCAGAAATCAAAAAGCATACAGATAAAATCACAAAAAACAGTCGGGAATTGAACGATTCGGCTGATTTGATTTACAAACGAGCAGGCGATCAGTCTTCAGCAGTAGAAGAAATTTCGGCTACGATAGAACAAATGACCTCGTCAATTACGCAAACAGCAAGCAATGCCGAAAATACAAAAGAGAACTCTGATTCCATTGCTAACGACATCAACGCCGTACTTTCTGCCTCCGACAAAACCCTTGAAAGTATCAAAATGATTATCGAAAAAATCAAGATAATCAACGATATAGCAAAAAAAACTGACCTTTTAGCCGTTAACGCTGCGGTAGAGGCTTCAAGGTCGGGAGACAACGGCAAAGGTTTTTCAACGGTAGCCTCCGAAATCAAAAAACTCGCCGAAAGATGCAAAACTGCCTCCGCTCAAATAGACGAAGCCTCAAACGAGACCCTTTCAATTACCGAAAAGTCAACAATGCTAATTGAAAACATAACCCCAAGAATAAAAGACAATGCTGAAAAAGTTTCAGAAATAGCAGTTGCATGTGCTGAACAAAAAAACGGCGCAGGACAAATCAATAATGCCATTCAACAATTAACTCAAATATCCGTCGAAAATTCTGACCTGTCGGAAATCTTAGCCACAAAAGCAGATAATTTCAACAAATACGCAAACGATTTGCTGAAATCAATCCACTTTTTCAAACTAAAAGATACAAAACAGGCTCAAATAGATAATATCACAAACCTGATTCAGGAACACTCGGACAAAATCGCCGTTCTACGCGAAGAACTTCAAAAAAAGGAAGATTCGATGTTCGAATAAACAACAAAAAAAACGAAAACAATGGACTTAAAAAACATTATAAATAAGACGGTTGTTACCCCCAAAAGCAAAATTTGGACAAAATACATACGATTTATACTTCCGATAATCCTATTCTTGGTACTCGGAATGAATATAGCAATATACAAAATCGTATCGAAAAACATTGTTAACAACACAATGGAAATGGCGTTTCAGTCCGTTAACATTCAAAGCGACAATATATCAAACATAATTTATAGGTATATTGACGATTTGGACGTTTTAAAATCGTATTACAACCCAAACGATATTAACGGTTTTATCGACAAGACAAACGCTATGCTTTACAATCACACCAACGAATGGGCATATTTAAGAATCACAACTCCAGATGGTCAAACTTGGACAAACTATACAAGAGAAGATACTGTTAATACCAAAATCAGAAAATATTTCAGAGAGATTTTTATCGAGAAAAAAGACATCAGTTTTAGAATGTCGCACCATACAGATATTATTAAAGACGATATTTTTAGCGTAACAATACCCGTAAAAGACAACCACAATGGCGAAATTATAGCATCGCTTTCGTCCACTTTTTCCACAAAAAAAATGGATCAAATGTTAGAAAAACTAAAAGTTCACGGACACGGTTTTGTTGCATTAATTGACGAAAACCTTAACATGAGAGTTCTTCTCAACGATTGTTACAACACAACCGCCATGGAAATGGAAAAAAAAGGCAACGAAGGCTTCTATAAACTTTGTCATGACTTTATAAACGGATACAAAACTCTTGGAAGAGGAGAATATTACAATCAAAAAGATGGTAGCATAATAGCGTATATGGCAAAAATCAAAGGTACTCGTTGGTTTGTTTGTATCAACATTACAAACTCTGCCTTAAACGCATCGGTTCGTCTAACGCTGAAAATAATTATAGCGTTGGCAATTTTGATATTAATTCTTATTGTGATTTCAATAAAAATCGTAACAGACAAATACGTTCTCAAACCGCTTGAAAACATCAATACTCTTGCAACCGATTTGTCAAAAGGCGAACTTACATCGTCGGATAGAATAAAAAAAGCAAAGTTCAAAAGCAATGACGAATTTTCAGAACTTTACGATAAACTTTTAACAATGCAAGACCATTTGGTTGATATTGTCAAAAACATAAAAGAATACACCGAAGAGTTTACTGACAAGACAATGGATTGGGCACATTCTGTCAGGACTGTGGCAGATGACGCAAAAACACAACAAACTGCCGTAGAAGAGATTTCAGAGTCGATGGACAAAATTATAGAATCAATAAAAGAAACGGGCGACAAATCCCAAAAAACAAAAGACGATTCTGAAAGTATTGCAAACGATATCCAAGAAATCACCAATTCGTCAGAAAACAGCCTTATTTACCTAAAAAATGTGCTGACAAAAATAAAAATCATCAACGAAATCACCACAAGGACAGACCTTCTTGCAATCAACGCCGCTGTTGAAGCCTCAAGAGCAGGCGACAACGGAAAAGGTTTTGCAGTTGTTGCAGCCGAAACTGTCAAAAAGGTGTCAACAAGCCTCTGTCGATATAAACCGCTCCTCTGGTGAAAGCCTTGAAATCACAAAACATACAGTTGAATTGATTGACAAAATTTCACCGAAAATTAGGTCAATGGCATTAAGAATTGCTGACATTTCGGAAATTTGTCTTGACCAACGCGCAAAAACCGACTCTATACACCGTTCGGTAACGCAACTTGGCGAAATCACGGCTAACAACAAAGCAACAGCCGATGAAATGTCAGATTACTCAAAACAAATGAAAGATAAAATTGATATTTTAGCCAAAAGCGTAGAATATTTCAAAATAGACCACCAACTTCTTTTGAAACGAAAACAAATAATTGATATGATAGAACTTCATACAAACGAAATTCTACAATTAAAAAACACGCTTATACAAACCGCTGAAAATAACGAAGACAAAGAACAAATAGCAGACATATTAAAAAGCAATACTATTCTAAGCGACAACGAAGATACTTCAGAAGACGGTTTTGGCTTTTTTGAAAACAACAATGAAAACACTTCAACTAAGATGCCACAAACCACAAGCGGTGTAAAGATTGATATGACACTAAACAAATAAAAACAATACAACAATATGACTATAAAAGATTTAATACATAAAATTTTTCTCGACAACAATATTCTTCCGATACGAAAACGTATCATAAGAATACTGCTTCCGTCAATAATTTCGGTAATTTTATTGATTGACGTAGCAGTTTATTTTATCGTTTTTAGGAGCATTAGCGTCAATTATGTTGAAACAGTAAACCAAAATCTTAGAATACAAGCCGATAATTTAGGACTAAAATATTCCAAATATACTGACGATTTGAACATTATCAAACGCATTTTTGATTACAAAAACATCGAAAAATCACTAAAAAATGTCAGCAATTTTATCTATGGACACTCCAACAAATGGAATCATTTCCGCATAACTTTTCCTAACGGAGAGTCTTTCAACAACCTAACAGGCAAGGACACAATAGAAATTACCGACCAAAAATATTTTAGACAAATTGTAAAAGAAGGATACGATATTTCTTTTGGAAACGCATTTAAATCAGATATTGAACCTCACAACGAAGTTTTTAGTATATCAATTGCTGACAAGGATTCGTTAGGCGAGTTAAAAGCAATATTAACAGCATATTTTCCTGCTTCAGAAATTGACAATGGACTCAAAGATTTCAAAGTAAACGGTGGCGGTTACTGCGCAATTTTGGAAAGAGATTTTAGAGTTAGAGGTTATTTTGAGTTCGGAATCCACACTTTATCAATCGAACAATTAGAACATATTGGTTTTTCTGGTATTGACAAATTATTTAACGATTCTCTTAGAGTAATGGAAAACCATTTAGACGATAGATTATATGTTGGCAAATGTGAGTTTAGTTCTCATAAAAGAAACAAAATGGCAATGGTTTTTGTCAACATACCCGGCTCAAGAGATATGGCACTATCAATGAGTGTTTATAATTACATCTTTTTTGAAAGTTATTATTGGCTGTTTGCAGTAATGGCTTTATTAACTATTATTGCCGTAGGAATTTTGTATTGGATAACAACTTCGATTGCAAAGAAAACGATAAATTCGCCATTAGACGATGTAAACACTTTTGTATCAGACATTTCCAAAGGTAACATTTTCGTAGAAAACGCTACAAAATCAAAACTTGCCGCCGAGTTTGTGGCTCTCAACAAAAATCTTGAAACAATGAAAAACAGACTCTTTGAAGCAATAAAATCCATAAAAGACTATTCTCAACAAATTTCCGCTGAAAACTCAATACTCAACAAATCAATAACCGACGTATCGCAAGGAGCACAAATTCAAGCCTCTACAATAGAAGAGGTTTCGGTCAGCATTACAAATATGGAAGATATTGTAAAGAAAAACGCTTTAGCCGCTGAAGAAAACGCCGTGATTTCAAAACAAATTTCTTCCGATATTAACACAATAACCAAAGCCTCATCAGATACCCTTGAAAGCATACGAAATGTTATTGACAAAACAATGATTGTCAACGAAATAACCAACCGCACGGATTTACTTGCAATCAATGCCGCAGTTGAGGCTTCAAGAGCAGGCGAAAACGGAAAAGGATTTGCCGTTGTTGCCTCTGAAATCAGAAAACTATCGGAGCAATGCAAAAAAGCGTCAAGAGAAATCGACTTTTCGTCAGCACAAAGCCTTCAAACCACTCAAGATGCTGTAAATTTAATTGACAAAATTGCACCTGCAATTATCACAAACGAACAAAAGGCAACAGAAATTTCAGACTCTTGCAACATATTAAGACAACAAATCACTGTAATTGCAAATTCGGTGAATCAACTTATGGACATTACGGAAACAAATTCCATGTCAGCCGACGAAATGGAAAGTTTTGCAAAAAAATTCAATGCAAAACTCAACGAATTGAACCATTCTGTGTCATTTTTCAAACTTTCAAACTCAGAAATTAACAATGTAGAAATCGTTGAACAAATAGAACAACATACTCAAGAGATTCTCAGATTGAAATCCTTACTGAAACGCAAAAAAAAATAAGGTTATGAAAAAAGCACATAAAAACATAAAACATAAAAAAACGATATGGAAATATTACAGCAGTGTACTTATTCCCATTGTATCATTTTTTGTTGTATGCCTTTTGGTTTTGATGTTTTTTGCCGTAATAAGGACTTCGGAAAAAAACACAAATGCTTCTATTCTCCAAACTCTGAATATACAAGCAGACAATATCAGTAATATTTTTTATCGCTATGTTGACGACTTGAATGGTCTTAGCAAAGCATACGACAACAATAATCCTGAAAAAATCTTTGAAAATTACAAATTATTCATAACTACCCATTACAACAAATGGTCTTATCTAAGATTAACTCTGCCAACAGGAGAAAGTATGACAAATCTTGGCGGAAAAGACGACAATTTAGCCACAGACCGCAAATTCTGGAAAGAAATTATCAAAGAAAAAAAAGATATTTCATTTGAGACTGCCAAAAAATCAGAGTTTAATGATTATGAGGTTTTTAACGTGTCAATACCAATAAAAGACACGAAAAAAAATTCAATATTAGCCATTATAACAGCATATTTTCCTGCTTCGATAATTGACAACGAACTCAAAGACCTAAAAATCAACGGCAAAGGTTTTTGCGTTATAGTTGACCCCGAATGTAATTTAAGACTTTATCGCGAAGGAATAACTCAATCCACAACGATGCAAAGTCTTGTTGATAAAGGCTTTAAAAATGTTGACAAAGCAATTACGACAGGCTTCAAAGATTTAGGGCCACGCTGTCCTAAAGCGGGTGAAGTAAAACGTCTAAAAGGAAACGCAACCTATTATACCCCAAACGATATAAGAATGGTGATTCACTACACAATGATAGCAGGCATGGGCTGGTCGTTATCGCTGAATGTTGCCGCAATAGAACTTGAAAGCAGTATGTACATAACTATTCTGATTATTATAGTAGCAACTGCGATTTTAGTATTTTTGATATTTGTGATTTTTTATACAACCACCAAAAATAAAATAATAGAACCGTTGGAAAAATTCAACAAATTTACCAACGATTTTTCTTCTGGCATACTCTATTCTGACTCCATAAACAATATATCTTCGCAAGATGAAATTATGGATTTAAGAGAAAACTTGCAAAAAATGCGAAAACAAGTCTACAATGCAGTGGAAGCAATTCGCGAAAATTCTGCCGACATTTCCAAAAACAGCCGCGTTATGAAAACCTCAATCAATGCAATTGCCGACGATGCGAGGTCTCAATCCGCAACAGTTCAGGAAATATCCACCGCTATTGACACCATTTCTGACTCCATAAAAGTCAACACAGAAAAAGCAGTTGAAACGCATTACAATTCTCAATCGATAGCCTCTGATATATTGAAAGTTACAAATGCGTCAGAAAATACTCTTATCTGCATAAAAAACGTAATCGACAAAATAAAAATAATTGACGAAATCACCACAAGAACCGACCTTTTGGCTATCAACGCCGCAGTTGAGGCTTCAAGAGCGGGCGAAAACGGCAAAGGCTTTTCGGTTGTGGCATCCGAAATCAGAAAACTTGCTGAAAGTTGTCAAAAAGCCTCAACTGACATAAATATATCATCAGCACAAAGCCTTAAAATAACAGAACACTCTGTTGAACTGATTGACAAAATTTCACCAAGAATACAAGAAGCCGCTGAAAAAATTTCAGAAATTTCAGAATCCTGCTCCGACCAACTTGCAAAAACAATTGCAATTAGAAATGCCATTTCGCATCTTGTTACAATCACCGAAAACAATAGCGAATCAGCACAAGGACTTGCTCATTTTGCAAACGAAATAAACGGAAAATTAGAAAATCTGAACAATTCTGTTGGATTTTTCCGTCTTGAAAACTCTGATACAGACTCTCAAGACCAAGCAATAATAGACGAAATAGAAAAACATTCGTTAGAAATTGTAAAACTAAAAGAACGTCTAATGGAAAACCAATAATTTTTTTTACTATGAAAATCAAAGAACAATTAAAAAAATATCTTACAACAAAAAATAAGACTATTTTAAAAAAATATACGTCGATTGTTATCCCCGTTATTTTGGGATTAGTGATTGTAATTGACATCTCTGTGATTGCTATTGTAACAACAATTCATTACAACAACACTCGCAAAATGACGAGTCAAATTGTTGTAAAGCAAACGCAATCGCTCAAAAACATTTTTGACGGATATTACACCGATTTGTTTTTTTTGAAAAAAGAATTTCACGACGGAATCAATCCGAGAGAATTTCTTGACAAAGGTCAGCAACTTCTTCAAGGCTCCCCCTTAAGACATGATTACATATCAATCTCCTACCCTATTTCAGGAGAAAGTTACAAAAGTGATTCAAAAACGCCGTCATTGGATTTCAAGACAGAAAAATCATTTGAGAAAATTGTCAGACAGAATAAAAAGTCATACATTACGTTGCCCCAAGAGTTAGGCAAAAATATGTTTGAAGTATCGGTACCGATACTTTCCGAAGGAGACTCCATAAGAGCAATTATTTCAATCGGTTTCAATTCTTCTGAAATTGATAGTCTTCTTTCGGACACCAAAATTTACGGCTACGGATATATTGTTTTGGGAAATTATGACCATAATTTTCGCATTTATTACGATGACAAAATCGTAAACGCAAGTGCTCAAGAAATGGAACAAAAAGGTTATAAAGGAATCACCGATTTTGTTGACAAATGCAAATTCGACGAGCCAGCACTTTATCATATAGGAAGTTACACTACCAATAATAATCAAACGATAAAAGCGGTTTTGAGCGTTATTCAAGGCTCTGAAGTTGGAATCAGTATGAACACACCTGCCACATATCTTTATATGTTGCCCATTTTAGTTAGTCTGTTGCTACTTGTGATAACAATTATTATCGTATTATGTTTAAGGCTGTTGATCAAGAAAATAACAAACACATTTGTTGTAAAGCCACTCAACAATATCCAACAAATCACAACCGACTTTGCTGAAGGAAAAATCTACATGGATACAACCACCGAAGAAGACCACGGAACTGAATTTACAACACTTATCCAGTCTGTCGGTAAAATGCAAAACAAAGTATCTGACACAGTAAAACTTATCAGAAACATATCTAACACCATTTCCAAAGGCAACAAAAAACTAAAACAATCAATCAAAACCATATCCAGCGAAGCGCAAACACAAGTAATGTATGGAAATCAAATTCACGATTTGATAGAAAAAATGACCGTTTCCATACAACAAAACACTCAAAACGCGCTTCATACCAAAGAGTTTACCGATACAGTTGCAACAAACATGAACAACGTTACGTTAGCCTCCGAAAATACTCTTAAGAGCATACGTATTGTTATGGACAAACTAAAGGTTATTGACGAAATCAGCGAAAGGACTGACCTTCTTGCAATTAATGCCGCCGTTGAAGCCTCAAGAGCAGGCGAAAACGGTAAAGGATTCGGCGTTGTTGCCTCCGAAATCAGAAAACTTGCCGAACACTGTCTTGAAGCCTCAACTGAAATCAACGAATCTTCCAAATGGAGCGTCAAAACCACGAATCAAGCAGTGGAACTTGTTCAGCAAATTCTTCCGAATATCAAAGAAATTGCCGAAAAAGTTTCAACAATTTCTGACATTTGCAATCGTCAACTCGACATGACATATTCTATTAGCATGACAATCATGCGGTTAGTAAGCATTGCTGCCAATAATTCTGATTCGGCAAAACAAATTTCAGAATATTCTGACAAATTGACACAGAAAATCAACGAATTAGACGAGGCAACAAACTTTTTCAAAATACATGGCTCCGACAATAATCCAACAAAAAAAATCATTGAGGAGATTCAGAATCGTACAGCAGAAATTCTAAAACTAAAAACAGAACTTTTATCGTTAGAGCCTCAAAAAATCGAGCCTCAACAACAAGATTCTGATCAAGAAATTTTTGAGCCAAAGGTTTCAAAACCGACAGAAGAACAACAAGAAACAACTCAACAAGAAGACCAGACAATTAACATAAAAGAATCAATGCCTTACACAAATCATTATAACAAAGGTGCTGACATAAAACTCGATGACGAATACACAGAATATTAAAACAATAAATTTGCAGTTAGAAACTAAAAAAATTATTTTTTATCTTCTAACTGCAAAAACTTATTTTCGTAAAATTCAGCACCGTTGAAATTAATATTCTGAAAAAATCGTTTGCACATAGGCGAAAACTGCCAAAGCGACACCGTTGCTGCAATCAAAGCACACAAAACTATTATAAAAATTTCAAGAGAACTAACCACTAATTCATGCGTTGCCACAACACCACACCATTTCAAAAATTGCCTTAAAAAAGACATCATCACAAGACGAAAAGGCGATTTTGCAAAAACCAAACTTATTGATTTTCTTAAAACAAAACTTCCTGCACTTTTTAGTTTGTTTGTAATACTGCCATTGATTCCAAGCATCAATTCGGTCTGAAGCCATAATAAATATGCTCCGTTTTTTTCGTCAATAAAACCCTCCTTGTTACGCAAATCGTTAGTACCGTAAAGGTAAAGAATCTGCTGTTCAATAATATTCAAAAAAATCTGAAACTGAATAAAATCCAACAATGCACAAGGTAGCGAAATAAAAATATTGGTTGGAAGTGTAGCAAGAAAAGTTAGAAAAAAAGTTGTAAAACAAGTAATTGAAATCAATTTTTTGCTACTTTTCCTTATTTTTTCTTTAGACAATACACCACAGTTTTTTTTGTGCTGACTATTCATAAATTTTTGATAATCAACACAAAACAACTTCGCCTTAAAAAGTTTCAACAACAGACGATTATATATGGCTAAAATTTTATCTAACATTTTTCTTAAAGAAATTTCGTCAAATTCCGTGCAAAAATATATCTTTGTAAAAATAATAATAGAAAAATGTTTTCACCCGTAGTAATTTTTGCTTACAACAGAAAGGCACATTTGGAAAAACTCGTTAAAAGTCTGCTTCTTAACCGCGAAGTCTCAGAAACAGACCTTTTTGTCTTTTGCGACGGTAAACGCTCCGAAAATGACAAAACCGAAGTAGACAACGTAAAAACTTTCGTCCAAGAAATCAGCGGTTTTAAAAGCGTAAAAAAAATCTTCCGCGAAAAAAACATTGGACTTGCGCAAAATATCATCAGCGGTCTTAACGAAGTTTTTTCAACCTATGACCGCGCAATCGTTTTGGAAGACGATTTGATTGTTACGCCTAATTTTTTAAACTATATGAATAGTGCTTTGGATTTTTATGCTGACAAAAACGTCTTTTCCGTTGCCGGTTACACGCCGAAAATTCAACTCCCTGAAAACTACGAATTTACCACCTATCCAATAATGCGTAATTGTTCTTGGGGCTGGGCAACATGGAAAGACCGTTGGCAAAAAGTTGATTTTTCAGTTTCGGATTTTTCAACGTTTATTGCTGACAAAAAGCAGCGTAAAAAATTCAACGAGGCAGGCTCTGACCTTTGGGCAATGCTCTTAAAACAACAATTGGGAGAAATCAATTCTTGGTCGATAAGATTCTGCTATTCAGGTTTTAAGTCCGACATGCCTACAATGTATCCGACGAAATCATTTGTTATCAACAACGGCGCAGACGGCTCAGGCACTCATGTCGGTCAAACCTCAAAATACGACACTGAAATCTCTTTTGAAAAAGACGATTTTAATTTTTGTCCGTCAACCAAGATTGACAAAAAAATATTGAAAAATTTTAAAACCGTCTACGATTGTTCGCTTTTTAGGCAACTCATAAATTATTGTAAATTAAAACAATACTTAAAAAAATGTTCGTCTATGTAATCCTTCATTACAAAACTCTTGACCTGACAAAAGAGTGTACGGAAAAAATTTTAAGAAATTTTCCCAAATCGAAAATTGTCATCGTTGATAATTTTAGCAACGATGGCAGTGCTGAAAAACTACGCGAAATTTTCCCAACAGTCAGTGTACTTTCAACAGAAAAAAATCTCGGTTTCGCAAAAGGAAACAACACTGGCTACAAATTCGCGAAAGAAAATTATAACACTGATTTTATGGTTGTTATGAACAACGATGTTATGATAGACGACAAAGATTTTGAAAACAAAATTATAGCAAAGCATTTTGACATCACCGGTCCTGACATCATAACACCGGAAGAAAAGCATCAAAATCCGCTCTTAAAACAGCCGTATTCAAGTCTGAGAATTTTTAAGCAGAATATCATTGAGACATTTAGACTATTTTGCTTAAAAACAGGTCTTTTTGAGAAAAAAATTCTCAAAACTTACAATACCACAAGTCAAACATTTCATAAAGGAAGTGTTAATTTAGGAAACATCACTGATTGTATTCTACACGGAGCGTGCGTTGTCTTTTCAAAAAAATGGATTGAAAATGAAGATTTTGCGTTTTTGCCGATAACATTTCTTTACGGCGAAGAAATGCTGCTTTTTGACTACTCAAAACACAAAGAATACAAAACCGGCATTAGCGAAAAGGCAAAAGTTTTGCATTTAGGCGGCAAATCCACTTTATTAGACCTCAACGCCAAAGACAAACAGATTTTCAAAACCAAAATGGCAATAAAGGCAAATTGGAAGATTCTCAAAAACAGATTTTTACATATCTTCAAGGCTTAACGAATTAAAACTTATTTTATATCCACTAAAACGGGCGGCGGCTTTGTTGAAAACCTCGGCTTTGGCTTTCAAAACCTCAATATCAATGCGGTCTTTTTGACGTTTAACCTCAAAAAACTCCGCCGTTTTAGTAATTTCGTCTTCGGCAATGATGTCAATTTCGTTTTCGCCTTTTCTGTCCCACCACTGACCGATACGGGTAAAACGCTTTTGCTCAATCAATTGAACACGAAAATATTTTTCCAAAACAAAGCCACTGAAAACATTCCAATCTCGTTTGACAATTTCTTTCAGACGGTCATGCGCATTGATTTCCAACATAAAATTATATTTGAAAACAAAGCGAAACCAAAAGTTCAGAAAATTATCCATGATATAATAACGGACATTTTTGTTTGGCGATTTTTCAAAAAGAGGTTGTTTTTTGGCAATAATGCCGAAATCGTTTTCGAGCCGCGAAACATAGCCGCTGATTTCTTTGCCGATTTCCACCTCAATAGCCGGACGCGAATTAACACCCGAAGCAATATGCGAAAGAATCGTAAAATACGTGCCATAATCCTTTCCAAATTCTTCAATCAGCAGATTTTTACCCTCCAAAAGAAAAACGGATTCACTTTGAAAAACATAATCTAACATTTTTTCCTTGTCCAAAGCATTGTTATCAACAAGTAATTCAACATATTTTGCAACACCACCTGTCAAAGCATAAAAAGCAAGCAAATCCTCGTTTGAATAATTCGGGTTATACTCAAAAAGAATCTCTTTCAAAACCGATGTTTCAAAACCCTCCACCTTAAAAAAAGCCGTCTGACGCGCATAAAGAGGCTCTTTCATATCTCTGAAAATATTATTAATCAAAGAATTAACCGAACCACAAACAATAAGATTAAGTTTTGCAGAATTTTTGTTAACGTCCCAAATCCGCTGCATATCGCTAAAAATGGAAGGATTAACGTGCAAAAATTCCTGAAACTCGTCAATAAAGATTATTAAATGTCTTTGAACAGAAAGTTTGATAAGATATTCAAAAAGCACATAAAATTTTGTGATTTTACCGGGCAAAAGTATTTGTAGTCGATTTTCGATTTCGTTTTTGTATTCGTTACAAAGTTCGCTTTCGCTCTTTTTGGAAACAAAAAAGTATAGAAAATCCAATTCCTCGTATGCCTTTAAGACAAGCGAAGTTTTGCCAATACGCCTACGACCTGTCAAAACGGTAAATTGAGCATTTGACTTGGACTTTTCGTTGATTTCAACCAACGATTGTATTTCTCTTTTACGGTCAAAAAATTTCATAAACAAAATATTTTATAGAAAAGTTACGAAACCGCCGTTTCCGAAATGACGGTTTCGCAAAAGTACAAATTATTTCTATTTCTGCAAAAAAAACACAACATTTTAATTCATTGATTTAAACGCAAAATTTATGGGGGTTAAAAAATTATAAAACTTTTTATAAAATATTATCGTTCTTAAAAAAAAATTTATACCTTTGCTATGTGAAAATTTCAAACAAATAGTTAATATTAATTATGGCAAAAGAAAAGAAATTTATGACTTGCGACGGTAACACCGCTGCCGCACATATTGCGTATATGTTTACGGAAGTTGCCGCCATTTACCCCATCACGCCATCTTCGCCAATGGCAGAAAACGTTGACGAATGGGCTGCTCAAGGCAGAAAAAACATGTTCGGTGAAACCGTTACCGTTCAGGAAATGCAATCTGAAGGCGGTGCTTCGGGAACGGTTCACGGCTCTTTGCAAGCAGGTGCTTTAACAACAACTTTCACCGCATCACAAGGCTTGTTGCTGATGATTCCTAACATGTACAAAATCGCTGGTGAATTACTTCCTTGCGTTTTCCATGTTTCAGCAAGAACATTGGCTTCACACGCGCTTTGTATCTTCGGCGACCATCAAGACGTTTATGCTTGCCGTCAGACAGGTTTTGCAATGTTGGCTGAAGGTTCGGTTCAAGAAGTAATGGATTTGGCAGGCGTTGCGCATCTTGCAACCATTAAATCAAGAGTTCCTTTCCTTAACTTCTTCGACGGTTTCCGTACTTCTCACGAATATCAGAAAGTAGAAGTTGTTGACCAAGAAGACCTCAAAACTCTCGTTGATTGGGACGCTGTTAAAGAGTTTAGAGAAAGAGCCCTCTCTCCTGAAAGACCAGAAATGAGAGGTATGGCTGAAAACCCTGACGTTTTCTTCGCTCATAGAGAAAGTTGCAACCCGTATTACGACAAAGTTGCTGACATCGTTTCTGACTACATGGACAAAGTTTCGGCTTTGACCGGCAGAAAATACCGTCCGTTCGACTACTACGGCGCACCCGATGCTGAAAACATCATCATCGCTATGGGTTCAGTAACCGAATGTATCAAAGAGGTTATCGATTTGAAACTTTCAAAAGGCGAAAAAGTTGGTTTGATTTCAGTTCACTTGTATCGTCCTTTCTCATTGAAATTCTTAAAAGAGGCTATTCCTGCTTCGGCTAAGAGAATCTGCGTTCTCGACCGTACAAAAGAACCCGGTGCTAACGCTGAACCCCTTTACTTAGACGTTGTTAACGCACTCAGCGAACTCGGCCTTCTTAAAAATATAAGTGTTTGCGGCGGACGTTACGGCCTCGGCTCTAACGATACAACTCCGGCTCAAATCATTGCCGTTTATGACAACTTGGCATTGAATACTCCGAAAGATCATTTCACACTCGGTATTACCGATGACGTAACTTTCACTTCACTCCCCGTTGGAGAAGAAGTTGCAGTTGGCGGCAAAGGTATGTTCCAAGCAAAATTCTACGGTTTGGGTTCTGACGGTACTGTCGGCGCAAACAAAAACTCTGTTAAAATCATCGGTGAAACAACTGACAAATATTGTCAAGCATATTTCTCTTACGACTCTAAAAAGTCAGGCGGTTTCACTTGTTCACACCTCCGTTTCGGTGATGAACCTATCCGTTCAACATATCTTGTTACGACCCCGAACTTTGTTGCTTGTCACCAGCAGGCTTACCTCAACATGTACGATGTTACAAGAGGTCTTCAAGACGGCGGCTCGTTCCTTTTGAACACGATTTGGGACGGTGAAGATTTGATTCACAACATTCCGAACAAAGTAAAAGCATATTTTGCTAAACACAATATTAAAGTTTATTACATCAACGCTACAAAAATCGGTCAGGAAATCGGACTTGGAAACCGTACTAACACGATTTTGCAGTCAGCATTCTTCCGTATTACGGGCGTTATTCCTGTTGACAAAGCCGTTGACGAAATGAAACATTTTGCTTACAAATCATACAGCAAAAAAGGTGAAGACATCGTTAACATGAACTACAACGCTATCGACAGAGGCGGTGAGTACAAAGAATTAACGGTAGATCCCGCTTGGGAAAACTTGGAAGATACTCCGAAAGTTTACACCGACGGTGATGATTTCATCAACAAAGTTGTACGTCCTATCAACGCTCAGGACGGTGATTTGCTTCCCGTATCAACATTCAAAGGCATTGAAGACGGTACTTGGAAAGCCGGCACTGCTAAATTTGAAAAACGCGGCGTAGGTGCTTTTGTACCTGTTTGGGACGCTGAAAAATGTATTCAGTGTAACAAGTGTGCATACGTTTGTCCTCACGCTTGTATCCGTCCTTTTGTTATGACAGAGGAAGAAAAAGCAGGCTTTGGTGGTCAGACCATCGAAATCAAGGCTCCGGCAGCATTGAAAGGTATGTACTTCACAATGCAAGTTGGTGTTAAAGACTGTTTGGCTTGCGGTAACTGTGCTGACGTATGTCCGGGCAATCCGAAACTCGGCGGCCCTGCTCTTACGATGAAACCTTACGATGACGGTTCAGAGGCTGCTGCAAAAGAGGCTGCTAACTGGGATTACTGCGTTGAAAAAGTTACTTCAAAACAGGATTTGGTAGACATCACCTCTAACGTTAAGAACTCACAATTTGCAACACCGTTGTTTGAATTTTCAGGTGCGTGTGCAGGTTGCGGTGAAACTCCTTACGTTAAACTTATTTCTCAACTCTTTGGTGACAGAGAAATTGTTGCAAACGCAACTGGTTGTTCTTCAATTTATTCAGGTTCAGTTCCTTCAACACCTTATACAAAGAACGCAAAAGGTCAAGGTCCGGCATGGGCAAACTCATTGTTTGAAGACTTCTGCGAGTTCGGTCTTGGTATGACAATCGCTAACAAGAAGATGAAAGCACGTTTGACCAAACTTATGACAGAGGCTCAGACTTGCGAATGTTGTTCAGACGAGTTGAAAGCACTTTTCAACGAATGGATTGAAAAACAGAACGATGCAGCAGCAACGAAAGTTTTAGGACCGAAGATTGTAGAGGCTTGCACGGCTTGTGGTTGCGACAAGTGCAAAGAAATCCTCATCTACAAAGATCACTTGGTAAAACGTTCACAGTGGATTATCGGTGGTGACGGTGCATCATACGACATCGGATACGGCGGACTTGACCACGTAATTGCTTCTGGCGAAGATGTTAACGTATTTGTTATCGACACGGAAGTTTATTCTAACACGGGTGGACAGTCTTCAAAAGCAACTCCGCTTGGTGCAATTGCTAAATTTGCTGCATCTGGTAAGAGAGTTTCAAAGAAAGATTTGGGCTTAATTGCAACAACTTACGGTTATGTTTACGTAGCACAGATTGCAATGGGTGCTGATCAGGCTCAGACTTTGAAAGCCTTGAAAGAGGCAGAGGCATATCCGGGACCGTCATTGGTAATTGCATACGCTCCTTGTATCAACCATGGTCTTAAAGCCAAAGGCGGCATGGGTAAATCTCAAGCAGAGGAGAAGAAAGCAGTTGATTGCGGTTATTGGCACTTGTGGAGATTCAATCCTGAACTTGAAAAAGAGGGCAAGAACCCATTCATTTTGGATTCAAAAGAACCAAAATGGGAAGAGTTCAGAAACTTCCTTTTGGGTGAAGTACGTTTTGCATCGCTTCAAAAGTCGTTCCCCGGACAAGCAGAAGAACTTTACGCTGCATGTCAAGAGGCCGCTTTGAAACGTTACAACAACTACAAACGTTACGCAGCAATGGATTATTCGAAGTAGGAAGACCCCGCACATCATGCGCTACCCCTATACCCCGCACATCGTCGGCTACGCCTTGATGTACGGGGTTATAGAAATATCGTCTTCCAGACGATAAAAACATATAAAAAGCCCCATACATCAAAAAAATGGTGTATGGGGCTTTTTTTACATACAGCCAATAATCGTCTGGAAGACGATATATTGAGAACCCCGTACATCAAGGCGTAGCCGATGATGTGCGGGGAGACAGAGTGGCGTAGCCGACAATATGTCATCAATCATCCACAAACAACATGTCCTCTTTTGGATTAAGTCCCCATGAGATAAGTATATTGTCATATTCTGTGCGGAAAGAAATTGTCTGATGATGTTGTTTCTGGTTCATAATATAATGACGTATCATTTCTTTGTCGCGCTCAGAATATGTAAAAGCGGCATATCCGTTGCCCCAACCGTTAAAATACGGGAAATGTTGTTTTTGTGTTTTGAGCCATTTTGAACTTTCGACTTTCATTACTTGTACAAATTCACTTACGGAAATGTCAGGACGTATTGAAATGAGCAAATGAATATGGTCGGGCATACCACCGATGCGGATAAGTTTTGCACCCTTGTTGCGGCAATATCCGAGTAGATAGGCGTATAGTTCTTTTTCGTACTCTTCGGTTATAGTAAATTCAGACCGCTTTGTACGCCATACGATATGGTAATACAATACTACGTGCGACATTTTTAGTGAGTTTTCCGCAAAAGTAATATTTTTTCTAAAAAAGAGCAAAAAGTTTTTTATACCCCCGCACATCATCGGCTACGCCTTGATGTACAGGGTTATAAAAATATCGTCTTCTAGACGATATTGTGCGAGTGTGACATAACGAGTACACGCATGTCGTTTGGAAAACGACATTTCTATAACCCCGTACATCAAGCCGCTTGCGGCGATGATGTGCGGGGTATGCTGAGAGACGCAACGGGTTTTGTACCCGTTTTTTTAGTTATAGTCCACGGAATCGCTTATTTTTGTGGCAGATTTCAGTGTTGTCAATAGCAAAAAAAATGTTTCCAAACACTTTTTTTACCACAAAAACCTATAACTTGACAAATTATACTTCATCCGAAAGTATGTTTTTTTAGATAGTTTCGGATAAGGTATAACAACACAATCAACTTTTTCGGACAGAAGAATACATCCCTATTTTTTATTTTGCAACCATTTCATTTTCAACTGTCTAATTTTTTTCAAAAATTACTTCATTTTTTTTGCACAATTTAAACAAATTTCTCTATATTTGCCGATGGATATTCGCAGCGACTAAATAAGCCGATGGAGATTCCAAGGACGTTTTTATTGACGTAACATCTACAGCTTACAAACTTCGCAAACTTGTATTTGGGTAGAGATACGGCAACTGAACGTCCACGGTGTACGTATGTACGGGCATCATCGTATTCCATTTACGATATGCCTTTTTATAGACGTGGACTTTGCGTTGCTTATCCTATCCAAAGAAGGCAATGCGAAGGCCTGTAAGCAGTGGGGTAAGTGAATGAAAGAAACTCCCTCGTAACGAAATTGCAAAATAATCTTTTATGTCGTAATCGGAATGAAAGAAACTCCCTCGTCTTTTCTTTTTGTTAATTCCGAGTTTTTGGGAGCGTTCGACGGAGAAAAAATAATTGAAAAAATGAAAGTACAAAAACTTCTATGGCTCATCAGCCTTGCAGCGTTATTAACGCTCAACTTTGCATCGTGCAAAGACGATAACGAAGACGTTAAACAAGATCCGCAACCGGAACAAGTGAAAGACGGAGTTTCTTGCAATGAAATGTCCGACTTCCTAAAAGCGCAAAACGGCGAATCTACTGTTACCGTGTCAATTACTGACGAAAATCCGGATTTTGCCAAAATGCGTTCGGCACTAACAGCCAACCCTAACGTAAAAGTAAAATTAGACCTCAGCAAATGTACAGGACTTAAAGAAATTCCCGAAAACGCATTTTATAACAGCACATTAAAGAAAGAAGGCGGCACCACAGGCATTAAAAACCTTGTAGCAATAATTCTTCCCGAAACCATCACAAAAATAGGCAACAACGCATTCCGCGATTGTATTTTGCTTGCCGAAATAAATCTCCCCGAAAAAACCGAAGATATAGGCAGTTACGTATTTGCCAACTGCGAAAGCCTCACCCTAATAGTTATTCCAAAAAGCGTATTAAAAATAGGAGAAAACGTTTTTGACGGCTGCACTAAAATAACCATCACCAACAACAGCAACGTAGACCTCAACGGCAGCAACCCTCCCGACGAAGAAATCACAATCCTCCCCAATAAAATTACCAAGATAGTAGGACATTGGACAGAAGACGGTGAACACGACAAGGGTGGCACTTCTTATTTTATATACGATGAAGAAGGTAGGATACAAACTATAAACAGAGATACTTATTATACATATACAGATAATTCAATAAAGAGAGGAGATAATAATTTTTTTACATTAAAAGATGGCAAGATTATCTCGCACAAAGAAATTGATGATAGAGAAAGAATTTATAATTTTGTTTACACCGACGGCTACATCACAGAAGTTACAAGAGACAATTACACTCAAAAATACACATATAATAACGGATTAATTACTACTTGCGAAGATAATGAAGGTAGCAAATGTACCTACGAATACAACAATGTTAAAAACAACCTTAACATAGATATTTTCGCTATGATTGATGTTTACGGCTATACAGATGAATGTCTTAGTCAGTTTTTCGGCAAGCGAAACAAATATCTTCCGAGCAAAATAACCGAAGTTTGCAACGATGAATACGACAAAGGCACATACGAATACTACTTCGCATACGAGTTTAGCGGCGATTACATTACTAAGATAGCAATTCAATGTGGCAAAGACGGCAAGCGCATATACATTGAAGGGTATGAAATCTATTACGGCGATGTTGAAATTCCGCCTGCACAAGAAGATGTAGAAAACCAGACATCACAAGAAATTCAACCGAGCCTGAGTAATTTAAAAGTTACAGCACAAGCCAATGGTCAAATATCTATTGATGCCAAAATAACAGCAAACTCCAAAATTAAGTTATTGGCTTTAACAAAGAATTCCAACCCTAGTCTAAGTAACAATGATATAATCAGTGATCTATTATTAGTTAACCGAGACATCAAAGAAGCCGGAGAAAACTATGAAAAATTTACACTTCCAATTCAAAGTCATGCAGTTGATGTTCAAGAAATGTATCTTTATGTAGAAACCGAAGGCGGTAAGAAATGTGTATTATCAATTACCGAGAATATTAGTTTTCAAATTGGTGCAGCAAAAGCTACTATAGGTTCTTTCTTTTCTGTTAAAGACTTAAAAACATATTTACTATCTGAAGCAAAAGAAATATCTGTAGATATAATAGCCATAAGTTCAGAAGATAAGTGTAGTGTTATTGGTTTCAAAAAAGCAACCAAAGCCCCCAACACAGATGTTGCAGCAAAAGCTGGTAAAGTTGCTTTCTTTCAAAACGGTACATCGATAGAGGAAGTATTAGAAGGCGGTGTGATAATGACAGAAAGCAGTGTTATCTGCCTAATATCCAAAATCACTAATAATCAAGATGCTATTGCCTATGTTGAAGGTTATATGATAAAAAAAGGTATGGCTGATGTAGAATCCGTAGACATTTCAGCAGTATCATCCTATCTGTCTAAATAAACAAACATCAATTATTTACATAAAAAAAATCCGGCGGAATAATAAACTCATTTCGGCGGATTTTTTTTGATTATATTCTGCCAATTCTCACTATTTTTATATAGAATTGGCAGAATATAAACACAAAAAAAGCTGTCCTTTCGGGCAGCCTTTTTTTATTGTTTTTTATAACGTTTCTTTAAGTTTTTCAATTTCTTCGACAGAAAGTTGTGAAATTTCTGCAATTAGTTCTACGGGCATACCTTTTTTAAGCATTGCGATTGCGGTTTTCACAATACCGAGTTTTTCACCTTCTTCCCGTCCTTTTGCCTCACCTTTTTCAAAGCCTATTTCTTCGCCTTCCTTTAACTTATAGTCAAGTTGTCCATGATAACAAACATAATTATGATAACTGTCATCATATTGTATTTGTTGCAATGGTGTCAATGCTGAATACGATGCAAGTTCTTGAAGCCGCATAAACAATGGCTGCTCTTCCGTAAAGGCTAAATTTGCTTCCATAGTTGACATATTTGATAAGTTAAATATCCATTTATCCACACTGTCTTTACAGTCGGATTCTTTCATCTCTCTATAAAACGGCATTTGAATTTTCCAATATTGAAACACTTCTGTATCAATATAATGTTTCGTTTTTTCCATAAAATAGAAATGCGATAACGGTTGCGCGTGATTTTTGTTTTTATCCTTGAAGTTCATAAAAAATACTCCGTAAATATTCTTCAAATGATAATCCCACGCTTTCTTTTCCTCCTCACCATTAGCATTAACGTATTTAAGATACCCTTTGCTTTGCTGACGTGAAGCCGCTCTCGCCAAGTAAAAAACTATTCGCTCGGCAAAAAAATCCTGTGAATCGTTTTGCATTTCGATAACAAATTCCTCGCCGGTATCCGTTACGCAATGAACGTCATAAACTACACGCCGAATATCCTTACTTGTTTCATCGGCTTCGCCGTCAACAATTTTTACACTTTTGATGTATACTTTTGGATTGTCTTTCTGCAATAAGTCGTTAAGAAAGCCGCGTGTTATTTCTTCATCTTTAAAAATCCGCTTAAAACCGAAGTCCGTTGCCGGATCAATATATTTTGGATGCCACTTAGAACCGTTATTTGTCGTTATATCCATAACTATATTTTTTGACAAAAGTGCAAAGTTTTTCACAAAAATACAACTTTTTCTTGAAAAAATATTCTTCGTTTCAAAAAAATTGTTTAAAACAGCAACATTAATAAAATTTAATGCTTCAAAAGTCGTTCCCCGGACAAGCAGAAGAACTTTACGCTGCAT
>CAJOGF010000016.1:0-1249 GCA_905233995.1 uncultured Bacteroidales bacterium
AAAATGTGGCTGAAAATGAGAAATTGCCGGTTTTTGTTTGGATTCATGGTGGCGGTTTTACTTCAGGGTCAGGTACTTTGCCACTTTATAGCGGCGAAAATTTTGTCAAAAACAATGTAATTTATGTTTCTATAAATTATAGAATTGGTATTTTTGGATTTTTCGCGCATCCTGATTTGAGCAAAGAGTCTAAGGAGGGAATTTCGGGCAATTACGGTATTCTTGACCAAATTGAAGCCTTAAAATGGATTAACGAAAATATTGAAAAATTTTCAGGCGATAAAAATAACATTACGATTGCTGGTCAGAGTGCTGGTGCATATAGTGTTAATGCCTTGATGGTAAGCCCAAAAGCGAAAGGATTGTTTCAAAAGGCGGTGCTGTTGAGCGGTGGTTTTTTGTCAAAAAATCCTATGTTTTGTTATTCAAAATCCGATGGCGAAAATTTTGGAAAACAGTTTGCTGAAAGTCATTCGTTGACAATTGATAAAATGCGTAAGATGTCGGCTGATAGTCTGTTAAGTCTTAATTTTTATCCTGCAAATATGATTGTTGACGAAAAAGTGATTTGTAATCCTCGTCAAGTTTTTTTGTCAGGACAACAAAATTGCAAAATAATTATTTGCGGCTATACCGAAACAGATGGCGTTAATTTTCAAAAGTATCTTAACAAAGAAGATTATGTAAAGGCGGCTTTGTTAAAAGCAAATGTTCCGGCAGATGATTTCTTAAAAGTTTTCCCTGCTGAAAATGATTCGCAAGCATTTAATAGTCAGAAGGTTTATAATCGTCTTAATGGTTTTGGCTTTGAGTCTTGGCTTTTGGCAAAAATGAATGCTGAAAGTGGTGGCAAATCTTATATGTATATGTTTTATAGGAAGTTTCAAGATGAAAAAAAGTATGGCGTTTTTCATTCTACCGATTTGGCTTATTTTTTGGATAATCTTTCTGCGGTTAATAGAAGTTTAAACGAAAGTGATTATAAATTAAAGGATTATATTCAAAAAAGTCTAAAAAGTTTTCTTTATGATTCTAAAATTCCAGATTGGCTACCGTTTGATACAGAAAATCCAAAAGTGATGCGTTTGGATTCTGTTTCTAAACCTACGGATTTTGAGGATTTAGAGCAGTGTAAGTTTTTGGAGAGAATGTGAAAAAAACTTCATTTTTGTTTGTTTTTTTCAACTAAAAAGTATATTTTTGCATTGTTTCAAACTATGTAGAGATGAAAATTTTAGGTATTATTCCT
>CAJOGF010000016.1:1276-13376 GCA_905233995.1 uncultured Bacteroidales bacterium
TCGGGTCTAAAACTATGGTTCATAGAGTTTATGAGCAGGCAAAAAAGGCTTTTGACGATGTACTTGTTGCAACCGATAATAATTTGATTTTTAACGAAGTAGAAAGTTTTGGCGGTTGTCCTGTTATGACAAGTGAAAATCATCAATCGGGGACTGATAGGTGCGCGGAGGCGGCTAAGGAATATTCTAAAAAAACGGGAAAAACGTTTGATGTTGTGGTAAACATTCAGGGTGATGAACCGTTTATAAAACCTGAACAATTGAAACTTTTAGCCGAAAGTTTTCAAGATAAAAATGTTGATATTTCAACGCTTATAAAAAAATTTGGGAATCAAGAAGATGTTTTCAACGAGAATGCTGTTAAGGTTGTAAAAAGCATAAACGATTATGCGTTGTATTTTTCGCGGTTTCCAATTCCGTTTCAAAGAGGAGTTGAAACTAAGGATTGGGCATTAAGGCACGAATATTTCAAACACATCGGTGTTTACGCTTATCGTTATGATATTTTGCAGAAAATCACCCTCTTGAAACAAAGCAGTCTTGAACTTACTGAAAAATTAGAACAAAACCGTTGGTTGGAAAACGGATATAAAATAAAAGTGTGCAGAACTGATTTTCAAAGTCTTGCAGTTGATACTCCAGAGGATTTGAAAAAAATTATCGAAACGATGGATTTCGATTGATTTTTTTTGGTATATTTTTTGCTGTAATCTATTGTGTACAAAGTTTAAACTATTAAGGGAAAATGAAAAAAATGTTGAAATATTTATTGACTTTTGTTATTATCCTTAATGCTTTTGCCGTTAAAGCACAGATTAAGGCTGATAGTTCTGTTTCATACGATTATGATTTCAGAATTGTAAATCAACATTCTAACAGAGTGTATGCGGAGTTGTATCCTAATCCTTTGATTGGAAACGTTTTGAAAATAAAATCCAGTAATATTATAAAAAGTGTTGAAATAAAAAATATCATTGGTCAGTGTATTTTGTCGGAAGAAAATAAATTTGCGGTTCACGATGATATGGTTTTGACAATTCCTAAAAACGAACCGGGAGTTTATAGCGCAAAAATTACGTTTGAAGATAATAATTTTATTATTAAAAAACTGATTATAAGATAGTTGTATTTTTGTTAGAGAAAATTTGAAAAAAAATTTATTTTTTCCGACTTTATTTCTTACCTTTGCAAAACAAAAAAATATTTATTTATCTAATTTTTTGGGGCATTTGTTTTCAGATTGCCGCTAATCGACTTATAAATAATCAATCTTATAAAAATGTACGATATACTTGAATTAAACAGTAAGTTAGTTCTTGAATTGCGTGAAATTGCAAAATCTTTGAAAATCTCCAGACCGGAGGCGTATAAAAAACAGGAATTAATTTACAAAATCCTTGACGAACAGGCTATCAACAACGCAAGTGCATCAACAAAAGGAGAGACAAAAAGCGTTCAAGTGCCTTCTCAAAAAAATACTCAGAACAATTCTGTTAAAAACAATCAGCCTACTCCTCAAAAAAGTGTTCAGAATTTTCAGCAGAAAAATGCTCAAAATACTGCTAATTCAGAGGCTAATACAGCAGAAACAAACGCTACTGAGAGCGGTCAACAAAAAGATAATAAAGCAAAAGAAAAACGCCGCAGATTAGTAGTTACAAAGAAGACTTCGGAGATAGTGCAAAGCGTTTCTACGGTGGAAAATAAGCCTAAAGAACAACCTCAAAAAGTGGAGCAACCTTCTAATGAGGAAAAAGAAAAAGTTGTAGAAGAAATTTCTAAAGAAGAAAATTTTGAAAAACCTCAAGATATAGAACCTGTTAACAATAATCATCGTCGTCAAGAAACTCAACCTCAAGCATCTCAACCTTCTCAACAAGAAGATAATCGTAAGGCTTCGATTTATGATTCTGACGGAGTGATTACAAATCAAGGCGTTTTGGAAGTTATGCCAGACGGTTATGGTTTTTTAAGAAGTGCAGATTTCAATTATTTCAATTCTCCTGACGATATTTATGTGTCGCAATCGCAAATCAAACTTTTTGGTTTGAAAACAGGCGATACGGTTAAAGGTTCGATTCGTCCGCCGAAAGAAAGCGAAAAATATTTCCCTCTTATTAAGGTTTTGGAAATCAACGGAAGAACGCCCGATTTTATCCGCGACAGAATCAATTTTGACTCTCTTACGCCGCTATTCCCTGACGAAAAATTCAACCTCACGGGCAATGGTCATGAAAAAAATATTTCGTGCAGAATTGTTGACATGTTTACGCCTATCGGAAAGGGTCAGAGAGGTTTGATTGTGGCTCAGCCCAAAACAGGTAAAACAATTCTCTTGAAAGATATAGCAAATTCGATTGCTGATAATCATCCTGAGGTTTATCTTATTGTTTTGTTGATTGACGAGCGTCCGGAGGAGGTTACGGATATGAAACGTAGTGTTAAAGCCGAGGTGATTTCTTCTACTTTCGACGAGCCTGCCGACAAGCATGTAAAAGTTGCAAACATGGTGCTTGAAAAAGCAAAACGTATGGTAGAATGTGGTCATGATGTTGTGATTTTGCTTGATTCAATCACGAGACTTGCAAGGGCTTACAATACTGTTCAACCTGCTTCAGGAAAGGTTTTGACAGGTGGTGTTGACGCAAATGCACTTCATAAACCAAAAAGATTTTTCGGTGCTGCAAGAAATATTGAAAATGGTGGTTCTCTCACAATTATTGCAACTGCTCTTATTGATACGGGTTCAAGAATGGACGATGTAATTTTTGAAGAGTTCAAAGGTACTGGTAATATGGAACTTCAACTTGATAGAAAACTTTCCAACAAGAGAATTTTCCCGTCAATTGATATTAACGCTTCGAGCACAAGACGTGATGATTTGCTTGTTGACCGCAGAATGTTGGATATTATTTGGGATTTACGCAAAAAACAACTTTCGGAGCGTAATTCGGTTGAAGCAATGCAATATCTTCTCAAGGAAATGGAAGGGTCTGTCAACAATGAAATGTTTCTTTTTAAGATGCAAAAAGAACTTGAAGTGGATAGTAATGTTTATTATTCTAACCATTCAGAACCATCAGACAGGCCAAAACGTCCGAGAATATATCCTGAAGACGACGAAGACGAATATTAAAATTTTAAAAAAAATAAATGAAATCGGGTTTTGACAACGATAAGTATTTAAAAATACAATCGCAGCATATAAAAGAAAGAATTAGTTCGTTTGGCAATAAGTTGTATATGGAGTTTGGCGGCAAATTGTTTGACGATTATCATGCAAGCCGTGTTCTTCCTGGTTTTGAGCCGGATAGCAAACTGAAAATGTTGATGCAACTTAGAGATTTTGCTGAAATTATAATTGTGATTTCGGCAGAGGACATCGAAAAAAACAAAATTCGCGGCGATATAGGAATTACATACGATAAAGATGTTTTAAGACTTAGAGAAGAGTTTTTAAGTCGTGGGCTTTTTGTAAGTTCGGTTGTTGTAACGCATTACAGCGGACAAAGAGCGGCTGATATTTTTATCAACAGACTCAATCGTATGAATGTCAAAACCTATCGTCATTATAAAATTGATGGCTATCCGACTAATGTATCGCTTATTTGTTCTGACGAGGGCTTTGGTAAGGACGATTATGTTGAAACTCAAAAACCTTTGGTTGTTGTTACTGCACCGGGGCCGGGAAGCGGAAAAATGGCTGTTTGTTTAAGTCAACTGTATCAAGAATTTAAGCGCGGAATAAAAGCCGGCTACGCTAAATTTGAGACTTTCCCAATTTGGAATTTGCCTTTGAAACATCCCGTTAATATGGCTTACGAGGCTGCAACTGCCGATTTGAACGATGTTAACATGATAGACCCGTTTCATTTGGACGCTTACGGCAAAGTTACGGTAAATTACAACCGTGATATTGAAATTTTCCCCGTTTTGAATGCAATTTTTGAAGGTATTTATGGCGAAAATCCGTACAAATCACCAACTGACATGGGAGTAAATATGGTTGGAAATTGTATTACTGACGATGAGGTTTGTTGTAATGCGTCAAAACAAGAAATAATTCGGCGTTATTATACGTCGTTGAACCTTTTGGCTGAAGGCAAAGCCACTGAAAATGAAGTGGATAAAATAAGTCTTTTGATGCGTCAAGCCAAATGTTCGCCTGAAGATAGAAAGGTGATTAAAGCGGCAAAAGATCGTTTTGAAAGAACTCAACTTCCAGCAGCGGCAATTGAACTCGATGATGGAACAATAATTACTTCAAAAACAACTACTTTGCTTGGTCCGTCGGCGGCACTAATTCTTAATGCCATAAAATATCTTGCGGGAATTGACCATTCGGTAAAACTGATTCCGGCGGCAATGATTGAGCCGATTCAGAAAATGAAAGTAAGTTTCTTGCATGGAAACAATCCAAGATTACATACCGATGAGGTTTTGGTTGCTATTTCGATGCTTTCCTCAACGGAGGAAAATTGTAAAAAAGCAATTGCACAATTGCCAAAGTTAAAAGGTTGTCAGGTACATTCAACTGTTATGCTTTCAGAAATTGATAGAAAAATTTTCAAGAAGTTGGGGGTTGATTTAACATGTGAACCAATTAAAAAATAAAGTTCTTATGGAAAAAGTTGTTGCTCAAGAAGTTATTGACCCGTTGTTCTTAAAGTCAGAAAACGAAATCCTAACTCGTTTTATTGAAAAAGAACTTTCTAAATCGGGTGTTGATATGAAAAAAGAGTCGTTAACTCATTTGGAAAAGAAAAAACTTGTTGCAACAATTATTTCTGCTTTGATTAACCTTATTTTAATTATTGTTTTTAAGGTTTTTCATTATCCAACTTTTTTTTTGTTGGTTTTATGTCTTGTAAATTTCATCATTTGGCTAAAGTTTACGGTTTCTGAAATGAAAGATTTTTTCATTAAGGAAATTAAAATGCGTCCCGATGAAAGTTTTTCGGACATTATTGCGCCTCAACTTTATGATAGATGCAAAAATCAAAGAGGACTTCGGTTGTTTATATATGTTGGGTGTACGGCTTTGATTCCGCTTTTGATGTTTTGGTCTTCGCATATTTTTTACGAAGACGGTCCTGGCGGAAAATATGTCAGATTCTATACCGAAGGTTTTTTTTCGGAAGATAATGTTGAAATTCCTCAAATGATTGACGGAAAGTTTGTTGTGGGAATAAGAGGTGATGTCTTCAAAAACACTTCTATTGAGTTTGTTAAGTTGCCAGATAATATCGACACTATTCGCGGACACGCTTTTGAAAATTGCGAAAATTTACAAACTATCAATTTGCCTAAAAAATTGAAATACATTGGAGGGTATTGTTTTGCAGGTTGTCAAAATCTTAATTTAATTGATATTCCTGAAAGTGTAGGAGAAATTGGTGGTTATTGTTTTGCGGATTGTAAAAATTTGGACAAAATTGTATTGCCAGAAGGAATTAAAGAAATCAGAGGCAATTGTTTTGCGGGTTCGGGAATAAGGAAACTTTCTCTTCCAAATTCAGTGGAAAGAATTGGAGGACACGCTTTTGAAGGAATTTTGTTGGATACTCTTATAGTTCCTGAAAGTGTAAAATCAATAGGCAGTTCAGCGTTTAGAGATTGTAAAAATTTGCGTTTGGTGATTATGAGTGAAGATTGTGATTGCTCTGAAAGGGCATTTAAAAATTCTCCTGTTAAAATTCAATATTATTAAAATAGTTAGACAAAAATTTTTCAATAAAAATAATGGTTCAAGAAACTAACAGACAGATGTTTATGCGTTATGTAGCACAAACATCTTTTACACCTTTGTCGGCGGAAATTTCTTCGGCAAAGGGAGTTTTTATGTATACTCCAGAGGGAAAAAGAATTATTGACACCGTTTCTGGTGTTTCGGTTGCAAATGTTGGACATTGCAATCCAAAGGTTGTACAGGCGGTAAAAGAGCAGTCAGAAAAATATATGCACCTTATGGTGTACGGAGAAATGATTCAGTCGCCACAAGTAAAATTGGCTGAAAAACTTACAAGTCTGTTGCCTAAGAATTTAAATAATGTATTTTTTGTAAATTCGGGTTCGGAGGCAACGGATGGAGCCTTGAAACTCGCAAAACGTTATACTGGTAGAAAAGAAATTATTTGTTTCAAAAAAGCCTATCATGGCAGTACAATAGGAGCGATGTCTGTTTGGGGTGCAGACAAGTACAACAAAGCATACAAACCATTACTTCCTGGTATTAAGCGTTTGAATTTCAATTCAATGTCTGACCTCGAAAAAATAACTGACAAAACGGCATGTGTCATAACCGAGGTTATTCAGAGCGAAGGCGGACTTAATATTCCTTCTTTGGAATGGGTTAAAGCATTAAGAAAACGTTGCGATGAAACGGGGGCTCTTTTGATTTTCGATGAGGTTCAGATGGGCTTTGGCAGAACGGGCAAAATGTTCGGCTTTGAAAATTTTGAAGTTAGTCCTGACATCGTTAATTTTGCAAAAGCCCTTGGTGGCGGAATGCCGATTGGTGCGTTTGTTTCTGATAAAAAACTTATGGAAAGTTTTTGTGAACCGGCTTTGGGTCATATTACTACTTTTGGCGGGCACCCTGTATGTGCAGCCGCTGCGCTTGCAAGTCTTGAATTTATAATCAGGCGATTATTTTGAAAAGTTGATTAAAGAAAATTCAAAAGTTGTTCGTTCATGGGGCATTGGACTTTTCAGGGGCGTTGAAGTTGACAAAAAAATAGACATGGGCAAATTTTTGCACAAAGCATTAGAAAATGGTGTTTTGACCGATTTGTTTATTTTCAGAGACCATGCTTTTAGATTTGCACCGCCGCTTACAATCACAAACGATGAGATTGATTTGGCTGTTGAAATCTTGAAAAAAACTTTGGACTCGTTTTAGACTTGAATGCAAATCATTGTCATATCGTCTATTTGCGGAATTTCACCTCGCCATGAGGTGATTTTTTTGTCTAAAAGCGTTTTTTGTGCCTCAAACGGTTGAGAGGAAATTTCAAGAAGAAAGGCTTCGAGGTTGCGAATCAGAAATTTACGACCAATGCCGTTGTTATCGTCGCCACCGAGTTGGTCTTCTATGCCGTCAGAAAACATATAAAAAGTATCGCCTTTTTCGAGTTTTAGGGAAAAAGTCTGAAAATGTTCTTTTTCTCTGATATAACGACCAACAGGCATACTATCGCCTTTGATGCGCAGAACCTTGTTTTGGCGAATTAGGATAATTCGTTGGTTTGCAATGGCATATCTTAATTCCATATTCTGAAAATCAAAACAGCAAATTGTCATATCCATTCCATCGTCTATGGTTTTGCCGTCTTTGGAAACGAGAGTTGTCTTGATGAAATTTCTCATTTTGTCAAGCACAATGCCGGGATTTTCGGCATCGTTTTCTGTTGACATAAATTCTTTTAGGGACGAAATTCCAAGCATCGAAAGAAATGCTCCCGGAATGCCGTGTCCTGTGCAGTCGGCTGTAATCATAACCGAATATTTTCCGCATTTTACGGCGCGGTAATAGTCGCCGCTTACAATATCGCGAGGTTTGTAATACACAAAATTGTTGGGAAATAGTTCCGAAACTTCTTTTTCTGACGATACTGCCGCACGCTGTATCCTTTCGGCATAATTTATACTGTCGATGAGTTTTTTGTTGACCTCTTCTACTTCGCGCCATTGTCCGATAATAATGTTTTTCTGGTCTTCGATTTCAGAATTTTGTTGGTCGAGAAGTTGATTTTTTTGAATAAGTTGTTTGTTGGCCTGTCGTTTTATTTTCCACATTCTGAAAATCAAAACTACCATTGTGGTCAGCAAAATAAGACCTCCAACAAGTGAAAAAATAAGGGTGTTGAGATGTTTTTTCTCGGCTGCAAAACTTTTTTCAGACTCTTCGCGTTTGATTCTTTCAATAGTGGAGGCTTTTTCGGTTTGTACATTTGCTATTGCCATCAGTGTATTGTCATCGCTAATTTCCCTTTGAAGTTGAAACTGTTTAATATTACTTTCATGAGCATTTTTGTAGTCGCCGAGTTTTTCATAAACATAGTTGAGTTTCTCATAATAAAATCTCATGTTGATTTTATTAGTGTTGACCAAATGCTTGTTGTCTTGCAAATATTTGAGTGCTTGTTTGTATTTTTTGTAGTAAATCATGTAGTCAACATCAAGCGAAATTGTCATCATTGAAATTGGTATATAAGAGGCAATTTCCTTGAATTTGTTGTAGTAAAAATCTGTGCTATCGCTTTGTTTTCGCCACATAAACACTTGAACCTGACCGTAATACGCATAATAATGCGACATTGCATTTCCCTTTAGACTTAATGATTTTTGTCTACAATCGTTTGATTTTTCTTTCTGCTCTACTTTTGAGTGGTCGTCAATATACTGAATGCCGTACAAAAGGCTCAATAGCGATAAGTTGACGGCGAGATTTTCGTCATTATTGGTTAGAGAATCAAGATGAACGGCATTTGTTAAGTATTTTTCTGAGAGATTATAAAGCCCTCGGTTGAAAGTTTCAGCACCGAGGTTCGTATAACAGCCAGAAATTGCCGCTGTGTCGCGTTTTAAGATGCTAATATTTGTTGTAATAAAACGAACTATCCGGAATATTTTCAAATTGATAATAATTTGCAAGTTTTATGTAACATTCAATCATGCTTATAGTATCGTTTTGATTGTCAGCAAATTTAAGCCATTCATGCAAAACTTCAGCGGCTTTTGCGTGATTGTTGTTTTGTATATGTTTTTGTACGAGAGTTCTGTAATCTTCATTCTTCTGTTGATACCCTTTGGAGGCTAACACATTTGGTGAAACTACTGAAAATATTGCAGTTATAATTATTAATATTTTTTTTGTCATAACAATGTTTTTATTTAATAATCAGCGCTGCAAAGTTCGTACAAATATTATAATTTACAAAAACTTACTATTAAATTTTAACACCAATTATTGTTGTGTCGTCCATTTGAATGCGGTCGCCTTGCCATTCCACAAACGTTTTGCGCAAATATTTTTCTTGTTTTGCGAAAGGTTCATCGCATTTTTCAACAAGTATTTCGCGAAAACGTTTAGCCATAAGTTTGCGTCCTTCTTTGCCGCCAAACTGATCCTGATAACCGTCAGAATAGATGTAGAATGTTGTCGGTGTAGAAATATCAAATTCATGACGGGTGAAGATTCTTTGCTCTTCTTTTTGTATTCCGCCAATTGATTTTATGTCTCCGTTTATTTTTTCTGCTTTGCCGTTTTGAACCAAAATTAGTGGATTTTTCGCTCCTGCATACGAGAGTTTCTTTGCCGCTTTGTCAATAACGCAGATTGCAGCGTCCATGCCGTCGTTGTTTTCGGTGGTTTCCTGCTGAAGCATTGTGCGGACAAGTTTATGCAATTCGTTCAAAATTAAATCTGGCTCTGTAATTTTCTGCAAATTGACAATTTGATTTAAGAACGCATCGCCTAACATACTCATAAAAGCCCCCGGAACGCCGTGCCCTGTGCAATCTATAATTGCCACAATAAGTTTGTTGCTTTCGTCTTCGTCCAAATCTTTGCGTCTGAAAAGGGAAGGAGGGCGTTGAATTTTCACTTGCGAAAACCAGTAAAAATCTCCGCTAACTGCCTCTTTGGGATAGAAATACACAAAACCGTCGGTAAAATGTGTTTTGATAAAATCGGTGTGCGGCAGTGATGCCTTTTGTATTCTTGCTGCATAGTTTATCGACGAAGTTATCGAACGGTTGATTTCTTCTATTTCGTTGTTTCTGATTAAAATTTCTTCGTTTGCTTTGTCTGCTATTTCCTTTTGACGAAGAATTTCATCTTTCTGAAGGTTGATTTCTTCGTTTTTGTTGGTAAGCAAAGAGTTAACTTTTTTAATTTTTCGTGAATTGAAGAAAACGTAAACCATAAAAAGTGCAATCATAGCCGCAACTGCAATGATAATCCAAGTTATGAGTTTATTTTTCTGAAGCGATTGTTCGTAAATCGCAAGTTCTTTTTCTTTTTCTTTTGTTGTAATCGAGACTTGAAGTTCTGAAAAACTTTCCGCACTTTTAGCCTCATGAAGCGAATCGTTTACCATCGTAAAACGTGATAAATAATAATATGCGCTATCAGGACGTTTCCTGCGGTTGTTGATGTCGGAAAGTAGGAGCAGAGCGTCGGCTTTTTCAGCAAGCCATTGATTAGCATCTGCAAGCGAAAGTGCTTCAAAGGCTTTTCTTTGCGCTTTTTCGCTGTCGCCTTGAATAAAACTAATTCTGCCCAATCGGTTGTTGACCGCCGCAACATAGGTTATTGTCCCAAAAACTTGAAAAATATTGCCAGAGCGTGTAAACATCATAAACGCTTCGTTGTAGTTTTCGTTTTTGAGGTGCATTTCGCCCAACATATAGTAAGTTTTTGCCATTTCGTAACGGTCGCCAGCAAGACGATATTTTATAATGGCATTGTTAAGACACTGATCTTCTTCGTTTTGATCGTATACCGATGCCATGTAACGGTATGTTTCGGCTACAAGTGTTTGGTTTTTAATGTTTTGGCTAATAGTTAAGGCATCATTGAAAAATGTCATGGCCTTATCGTATTGATAGCGATTGAGTTCTACTTTTCCTATTCTGTCCATTGCGGCAGCATGACCGTCATCACAGGAATAAGATTGAAAAATACTGTCGGCTTTTTCGTAGTTGCTCATCGCTACATCTTCCACATTCTGAATGAAATATGTATCGCCATATTTCAACAGTGCGTATGCTGATTTTACGTTGTCAGCACTGCTGAGATAAATGGAATAGGCATGGAAATAATGTTCCATTGCCAAATAATAGACTTTTTGCTCAAAATATATGTCTGCCAACGCTTCCGACCATTCTGCCTGAAGAGTGTTGTTTTCGTCAACAACGGCTAATTGCAAAGCCTGACCTGCATATTCCAAGGCAAGATACGGGTCGGAAATTTTGGTCAAGTCGTATAGTTTTTTTAGGATTTCAAGGTTTTCAGAATTTTTAGCCCCAGTCTCGTAATTCTTTTGTAATCTCGAATCCAAACTATCAAGTACATTGTCTTGTTTGTCTGCTTTGCATGTTAGGCAGAAAAGACATAGTATTGATTGTATTATTATATATTTTGTCAAATTCATTTTACGTAGTTTGCATATAAACGATTCCTTATTTTATACAGCATATTTTATGCCTTAAAGCCTATTTTGAGGTGAAAAAAATTAAAAATTATTCCATTTTGCTGTAAATAAGGCAAGTAGCATAGCAAGCAATTCCTTCTTCTCTACCCGTAAAACCGAGTTTTTCTTCTGTCGTTGCTTTTATTGACAAAGAATCTATGTCGGTTTGCATAACAGTTGTGAGAACTTCTTGCATTTTTTCGATATAGCCTTTTATTGTTAGAAATCTCGTAACCCGCTTGACGAATTATTCTACATACTTCTCTCAAAAGAATTTTTGAGTCGATTCCTTTGAATTTTTCTACATTATCGGGAAACCAAAAACCTATATCACGTTTGTTTGCCGCACCGAGTAGCGCATCGCAAATTGCATGAATAAGACAATCTGCGTCAGAATGTCCTATTGCACCTTTAAAGTGTTCTATTTTGATGCCTCCAAGCCAAAATTCTCTGCCTTCACCTAAGCGGTGGACATCGTAACCAAATCCTGTACGTATTTTCATGATTCTTAAAATTTTACAAACGGATAATTCTCTTTTATTTGTTGTTTGATGTTATCATCTATCGGATTGCCTTTTAAGTCAAGAAGGTCGAGGTCCGTAGAGGGTAAAATGCCTTTTTCAAAATCGGTAAAACTATTATAACTTAGATTCAATGTTGTTAAATGTTCCAACTTTTTGAAATCAGGCGGAAGAGTTTTGATTTTGTTGGTTGAAATTGAAAGTTTTTCCAATGACTTTAATTTCGTAATTGTTAAAGGCAAAACTTCAAAATCGTTGTCGTCCAATATCAATTCCGTCAACGAGGAAAGATTGGAAAGTTCAGGTAATTTTGTAAGTCTATTGCCTGATAAATTAATTTTAGAGATAAAATTCAATGAATTGATTGTTTTTGGCAATACT
>CAJOGF010000016.1:13403-32884 GCA_905233995.1 uncultured Bacteroidales bacterium
TCAATTTCTTGAATTACTTTGAACGAACTTATAGTAGCGGGAATGTTTGTAAGTTGGTTGTTGCTTAAATCCAACATTTGAACAAAACTTATTTTCCCGATATTTTTCGGAAGTGTTTCCAATTTGTTGCCGCTGATGTTGAAATACGGCAAATGTGTTAAATTGCAAATTTCTTCCGGCAGAGATGTTATTTTGTTGTTGTGTATGTCAAAAATCATCAGCGAAGACATTGTCCCGATAGTTTTTGGCAAACAAGTTATTTCATTATCCGATACATCCAAACTCTGAAGTGCTAACAGCGAGCCTATGCTTTCTGGCAATTCAGTAATCTTGTTTTTTACTGCTGATAGATTTGAAAGCGTAAAAATTGCTCCAATATTTGTTGGCAGTTTTTTTAGATTATTGTCGTCCAAAACCAAGTCGGAAAGATTTTCCAATTCAGAAATTTCTTCGGGTAAACTTTCCAAAAGGTTTTGTCCTAAGTTCAACATTAATAGATTTTTAAGTTCTCCAATTGATGAAGTTATTGTCTTGATTTTGTTTTCGTTCAAAGACAAATATTGCAAGTTGGTAAGTTGTGAAATTTCCTCTGGAATTATTTCAATTTGATTTTGCCACAAATCCAAAACCTGTAAGTTAGAAAACATGAAAACCTCAGGAGGTATTTCGCTAAGTTGTTTTTCCGATAGGTTTAGTTTAAGCACTCTTTCGGGTTTTAGCATTGCTTCTTCAATCGACGTAAATTCGTATGCATCAGGTAGATACTCATCAGATAAAAGCCCGTTGTCGTCGGTATATTGCGGCAAAATTTTTCCTTGAGAATCAAACCAGTTATCGTTTTGCGCACTTGTATAACCGCAAAACAATGTGCAGAAAACTATACCAAACAGAATTTTTTGTATTTTCATCTTGTTTTTAATGTTAATAATAAAAAAAATATGCGGCATGTTTTTCTGTTATCAAAAAACGTGCCGCATAAAATTAGAATTGAAATCGTTTCAAAAATATGTTTTTCTAATCGTCAAGACCAAAAGCGTAGTATGCTGCCTGACCGTTAGGATATATTCCTCCGATATAAACTCCACCTTTCACACTTGAAATTATTTTGTTGATTTCTTCAATTGTGCTAATGGCTTTGTTGTTGATTTCGGTGATTATGAAACCTTTTCTTATACCTGCGCTCATTAATTTACCTGAGCGTAAGTCAGTGATTTGTACGCCGTTTTTCAAACCCATTTGTTTGAGTTTTTGGTTTGAAAGTTCTTCAAAAGATGCGCCCAAAACTTGCATTGCTTTTTGAGAGCGCAAAGCGGTTGAGTTGTCAATATTTTTGAATGTGATTGTTGTTACCGCGTTTTTGCCGTCTCTTGAGAAAGAAACTTGAGCCTTGTCGCCGGGACGGAAACGGTTTACTTGCTCTTGTAATTGAGCCACCGTGTTAGTGTTTTTTCCGTCAATTGAAAGTATAATATCACCTTTTTGAAGAGCCTTCAACAACAGACTCGATACAAACGCCGTTGATTTTGCTAAGATTTTTCTCTTTTGCAACTTCGGGGGTTACGTCTGAGACTCTGATTCCGAGCAATGCTCTTTGTACTGTGCCGTATTCCATTAAATCGGATACTACTTTTTGTACTATGCTGACAGGGACTGCAAAAGCATAACCTGTAAAACTGCCTGTTTGTGAAGCAATTGCGGTGTTGATACCAACCAATTGACCATTAGTATTTATTAGCGCACCGCCAGAATTTCCGGGGTTAACAGCGGCATCGGTCTGAATAAACGATTCTATTGCACCTGCTTTGTGGTCAAGAATATTGATGTTTCTTGCTTTCGCACTTACAATTCCAGCCGTGATTGTGGAGGTAAGGTTGAAAGGATTTCCGATTGCCAAAACCCATTCGCCGATTTTTAGATTGTCGCTGTTTCCGATTGGAATTACGGTTAGAGAATCGGCTTCGATTTTCAAAAGTGCGATATCGGTTGCGGGGTCGGTCCCGATAAGTTTTGCTTCAAAAGAGCGTCTGTCGTTAAGTACAACTTCTATTGAAGTTGAGTTTTCAATCACATGATTGTTGGTAACAATGTAACCTTCTTTGGAAATTATAACTCCAGAGCCTGAGGCTTGAGAAGGCTGTTGCTGAATTTCGGGTAGTCCGAAAAAATATTGAAAAAATGGATTGTCATAACCTTGCGTTTCTTGAACGTATTTGGTTTTAACATGCACAACTCCGTCAATGCACTTTTCTGCTGCAGAAGAAAATTCTGTTGGCGTTGCTGACGAATAAACAGTCGGAATTGTTGAAAAACTTGTGTTCTCTATTTTCGGCTGTGTTTTTTCTTTCACATTGTCTTTGCTGACACTTTTTGTTAAAGCAACACCTGAAATGCCGCCTAAAAGTCCGGTGGCGAAAACTATCGCCAAAGTTTTAAAATTTAAAGACTCTTTCATAATTTTAGTCCTCCTTGTTTTTTGTCATTTTTTTTTCTTTTACGGTGCGAAGATAATGCAGTATTTTTTTTTGTCAAAATTATTTAACACGGATTAATATTTTTTGAACGATGTTTAATAATCCATTGTGGTTTAATAAATTTTTTTTAAACCCAGTCTTCAATGTTAAAATTGTTGTCAATCAATTCTACGTAAAAGATTTTTGAAAAGCCTTCTTCTAAGTTTGGAAGTTCAATAAGTTTTTCGGTTTTGATGATTTTGTTTTCGTTGATTGTGTTTCTGCGTTTTCGGTTTCTAACAATGCAATCTCTTGTGATACTGCAAAAATAAAATGCAAAAATTTGATAATCCTTTTTTTTGAGGGTTTCAATAATTGGTTTTCTATCTTTTTTTTGCGGATTGTTGCCGTCGATTGTGATGTTAAGACCACTAATAGCCATGTTTTCAATACTTTGAAAAGTTTTTCTTGAAACTTTTTCTTCCACTTGGATTTTTGCCGTATCTTTTAAATAAGTGTTGTAAAAAGTGGTTTTGCCTGTGGCATAATTTCCTATAAACAGACAAGATGTCTTGTTTGATTTTAAAATTTCGTCTATCGTTTCCATTAAAAAAATTGTTTGTTGTTTTTTTATCCGAAGTAATCTTCGTCTTCTGTTATTGAATAAAGTACCCATGAAAAATTGCCGTCGTTAACACGATTCATGCAATAGGGACAGATTCCTGAATTGTCGATGTCGCCAACTTTTTTGCCGCAACTTGGACATAATTCTGTATCGGTAATTTTGCCGGTAAAACCAATGCACGAAAGAAATGTCCAATATTGTGAAAAATATCTTTTCTGACGGTTTGAGCCGCCGATAATACCGGTCTCGTAGTTGACAACATAGTCGTAACATTCGGCAAAAATTCTAACTGTTAGGGTTTGATAAAAATTATCTTTTTCGTAGTTTACTGTTTCGGTTTTTGTAACTTCCAAATTGTCGATAATTCGTTTGTAACCATAACGATGGTATTCCGAAAGCATAAACTTTATGTTTTGCCATGTATTTTCATAAATTAAATGTCGTGTTGAGTTCCATTGTCCTGACGAAAAATTATTGTATATTTTCACAAAATATTCTTTTGCGATTCTGTTTTCAAAATCCCTGAAACTCATTAATTTATAATTTTGGATTTTGAAAAAATCTTGTTCTTTTGTTTTTATGTTGTCCGTGATAAGGCTTGGGTCTGAAGTGCCTTTTTCGGGACGGTATGTAATAAGTTCTTTTTCGGGGAAAAGTCTTTTTATTTGTTTTCGTTTTATGTCAGAGACCACCCATTGACCGTTTTCAAAATTTTGTTCTGCGCCGCAATGAGTGCATTTGCCCGGATTGTCAAAATCCAAATAACGTCCACATTTTGAGCATCTTAAAACGCCAAAACCGTTTGGAACACTTGAAACCGCATTTGCTTGTCTTGAAAACAGCCATTCCTCTTCGGCTCTGCAATGAAACATATCTTGCTTGTATTTAGCCGCAAAGTACGCTGAAAAATTTACCGCAATGTTACATTTGCCGCCAGTTGATTTAATATCAGTGATTTCTGCTTTTTCAACCACAACTTGAGAATATACGGTTTGTTTCAGTTTCTTTAAATCGTATGAAAAAAACGGTTTTATTTTGCTGACTTTTTCTTTGTCAGGACAACTATAATAAGTTTTGAGGAATAGCATTTGTGCGTAATCCAAAAAAATGGGAAGCGAAAAATTGTCATCTTTTTGCTTTATAACGCTAAGTCTTGTGCTGACTCTGCGTTTAAGGTCTTTTTTGCCGATTAATTTTTTTTCGTCAACTTCAACTTCCATCATCACAACGTATACTCCTAAAAGAAGAACCACAAAAATAAAGCCCCCGTAGACAGAATCAATGCCTACAAAAAAAATTAGAAGTATCATTATCGACCCTAAAAAAAACAGAGCAACTTTTTTATCCGTTATCATATCTGTGGTACTATTTCTGAAAATCCTATAATTAAAATATCGTCAGTTTGACTTTGGTCTCCAGCCCAAAGTTGTATTTCTTTTTCAAAAACCATTTTTTGTGTTTCAGGTGTTTCTTTGTGGTTTTTGACAATAAGTTCTTTTAGCCTTTTGCTTTGAAATTTCGACAACTTTCCGGGTTCTTTTTCTCCGAATTGGTCGGTTATTCCGTCCGAAAACATATAAATCGTCTCTTTTCCAGACAAGGAAATTTCTGTTGACGAAAAATCGTTAGTATGGTCTTTGTCAAGAGCGATTGGCATTCTGTCAGCCTTTATTTCTCTTAATTTTTCGTCTTCAATAATCCAAAGCGGTCTGTAAGCCCCTGAAAACGAAAGTTTTCTTTCTTTCTGGTTTATAATACACAATGCAATATCCATACCGTCATGAAAATCCTCCTCAGAAGCCCCTTTTAAGAATGCCTCGGCAATCTGTTTGCGCATTTTGTTGAGTATGACGGCAGAATCTGTTATTAGTGTTTCGTTTGACACTGTAATTGCGTTGAGTAGCGAAATTCCAAACATGCTAAGACATGCGCCCGGTACTCCGTGTCCAGTACAATCGGCGACGGCAATGTATTTGAAATCTCCGATAATTTTAGCCCAATAAAAATCTCCGCTTACTATATCTAACGGTTTGAAAAGTATAAATATTTTGTTGAAAAGACTTTTTATAAAATCCTCGTGTGGCAAAACGCTTTGTTGAAGTCTGCCTGCAATTTCAAGATTTTCGATTATTTCGTGGTTAGCACGATACAAAAGTTCGGTTTGTGCAAGTATTTCGTGCATTTGAGTTTCCAATTCATAACTTTGCGAAAGTATTTCGATATTTTTTTGGTCGAGTTCGGTGTTTGTGAGAATAATTTCTTCTTTTTGTTTTTGTAATAATTTGTTTCGTTTTAAGTTTTTTATGTAGTTGTAAATCAATACACAAACAATCATTATGCTACCAATTGTGATGGTCATCCAAATTTTTTTCAATAGATTATCTTTTTCTTGTTTTTTAAGAAAATTTTGATAGTTTTCTTGCAAGTTGCCATCAAAGCGGTTCAAAGAAATTTCGTTGTCGGTGTTTGAGGTTATGACATCGAGTTTTACACCGTATTCGCTTATGTAATGTTGTTTTCTGAGTAATTCTTCTTGATTGATGTAGTCAAGCCATTTTTTATAATTTTTGGTGCAAAAATAAAACATCGAAAAAACTTTTGATAGTTGTTTCTTGGTTTGGTTGTCAAGGTTTGTTTTTTGGGAGTATTCGTTCAAAATGGAATAGGCTTCTAAATAGTTGCCAAACAAAATACTATGTTGTGCTTTTAGTAGTTTTGTGTTTTGAGAATATTCGTTATATTTTATTCGAGAAATCATTTTTTGACATTCTTTGTAATAATACATACTGCTATCAGAATAATTCCAGTTTGTGGTTACAGCCGTCAAAATTGCGTATTGCATTGAAAGATAGAAATATTCGTAAACCATATACATATAGTCAGCGTTTTGTTCGCTAAAGGGAATTGCTTTTTTGAAATACTCATTTGAGGCTTTCATTGTTAAAGTATCTTTTATGTTGCAATCGCTGAACATTGTTAGCGCAATTCCGTAATAATCTCTGCCAATGCTTCTTATGTTTAAGGTTAAGGAGTCAATTGTTAATGCCTTGAAGAAATATTCTTTTGAGGTTTTGTATATTTGATAATCAAGACAAGATTTTGCAAGACCTCTATAAACCATGCCAATATGTGCTGTATCGTTTTTGTCGCTGAAAATCTTCAAAGCATTCATTGCGTAGTCAAGACCTAAATCATAATTGTTGAGAGCAAAATATACGTTTCCAAGGCACATTATTGAATTTGCTTTTCCAATTTCGTCGCCAACTTGAGAGTGAAGTTTAATTGCTTTTTTGTAATATTTTTTTGATATTTCGTATTTGTCCAATGTGTATTGACTCCAAGCAAAAACGTCAATTGCATCTGAAGCAAATAATGTATCTTGTAGTTTTAAGGCTAATTTGTAAGCATACATTGAATATTTTGCGACAGTGTCAATTGTTTTGTGTTGATAATATATTATTTTTAAGACTTCGAGTTTGTCTTTATTATCTGGCATATTGTTAAGTGCAAGACACAAACTGTCAACAAAACTATTCTCTAAAGTGTTTGCTCTAAGTTTTAGCGGTGTTATGACAACCAAAATTGTCATAACCGCTAAAATTCTTGTCTGTATATGTCCGCAAAACAACGGCATTAATTGTCAGAATGTTTGTATTTGAAAAAAATTGCAAACAAAATTGCAACCACAAGAGCGTATCCCGCAAAAATATACCAAGAGGATTGCCAACCTTGCCAAATTTCAAGTGGTTCGGTTTTGGAATATACGTTGATATTGATAATTTTTTGAGCCGTCAGGGTTCCTATTGTTGCGCCTATTCCGTTTGTCATCAGCATAAAAAGTCCTTGTGCTGACGAGCGTATAGTCTTGTCGGTTTCTTTGTCCACAAAAAGCGAACCCGATACGTTGAAAAAGTCAAAAGCCACACCGTAGACAATACAACTCAAAACAAACAGCCAAACTCCTGAGCCCGGATTTCCAAGTCCGAAAAACAAAAATCTTAAAACCCAAGCACTCATTGCAATAAGCATTACTTTTTTGATTCCAAATTTTTTTAAGAAAAATGGAATAAGAAGAATGCACAATGTTTCAGAAATTTGTGAAAGTGAAATCAAAATGTTTGCGTGTTCAACACCGAAAGTATCTTTAAATTCGTCCAATGCGCCAAAACTTCTGATAAATGGATTAGCGTAACTATTTGTTATCTGAAGCGCAACTCCAAGAAGCATAGAGAAAATAAAAAACATTGCCATTTTGCTGTCTTTGAACAATTTAAAAGCGTCAAGACCAAGGGCTGAAGTAAACGATTTTTTTTCTAACGTGTTTTTGATTTCACACTTTGGAATAATGTTGGCATAGCAGGCAAGCACAAGTCCAAGAATACCAGACACAATAAATTGTTTTGCACTGTCTTGATATTTAAGAATGTCAACCAACCACATTGTTAAAATAAAACCAATTGTACCCCAAATTCTAATTGGCGGAAAATCTTTGATTGTATCGCTGCCCGACTTATCTAAAGCGTTGTAAGCCACCGAATAAGATAGCGACAAACTTGACATGTAAAAACCTATCGCAAAGAAAAATAAGGTGTACATTTTGGAAAACTCTATCGTTTCTTGAAGCCCAAAATATCCAACCCCAAGTATCGAGAGCGCGCTCAATAAATGACAAATTACATAAAGTCGTTGTGCTTGTATGTATCTGTCGGCTACCATTCCCATAATTGCAGGAAAAAACATTGATACAATGCCTTGAGAGGCGTAAAAAGTTCCTATTTGCTCTCCAAAACCGTGCTTGTCGAGAAATGCTCCCATAGAGGTTAGATATGCTCCCCAAACGGCAAATTGGAGAAAATTCATTATTGATAGTTTTAATTTCATTTTACTTTTTTGTTTGATTTCAAAAGTTCAAATTTATGAAAAAAAAACTTTTTAGTAAAATATTTTCTTATTTTTGCCGAAAAAAATGATAAAAAAAAATTCAATATTATTTATTTTTTCGTTGTTTTTGCTTTTTGCTTGCAGTAGCAACAATGAAATTTCGTATTCAGAAAACAAAATAATTAAACTCGAAAAGCAAAATGATTCGCTTTTTTTGTTGTATCATGTTGTAAATGATTCTGTTGTGAGTTCTTGGCAATTCAATTTTGAGGTTAAAAAAATTTCAGTTTGCTACCTTAACGAGGATAGTATTCCTGAAATTGCCGTATTGGTTAATAAATCAACACGTTATTGGAAAGAAAAAGAAAATCGGCTTTTTATTTTCAAACTTTACAAATCTCAGTATATCCGTCCCTTGTGGCTTGGATCAAAAACTGCTGGCAGATTAACTGATTTTTCGATTCAGAAAGATTCTATTCCAAATCTTATTGTGGTAGATTGCGTTATGGATAATTGTCAGAAAAAAGCAGTTTTTACTCTTGGTGGTTTTGGATTAAAATTTTTGTATTTTTTATGAAAAATTTTACTTTTTTTGTATTTTTGTAATTGTATTTGATAACAAAAAAAATAATTAACGTATGAAAGTTTCAAAATTTTTTTTTGGCTTACCCGTTTTGACATTAATTGGTTGTTCGGGTGGTCAACCTGCGCAAAACAGCAGTAACAATGCTTCTAATCAAGTAGAAGAAGAGGTTGTTAAACAAAATGTTTTTCAAGACAATTTAACAGAAAAAGTTTTCATTGATTTTTTCAGCACTGACAAAAAACTCAAAAAAGATGTTGATTTCGCAAATGTCAGTCTTAACGATTGTAATTATCAGCAACTTAGAATCTTAAAGTATTATCCGTATGCAGTTCACGGAATGTGGTTTAAGGAGTATGACATCAACGCTTTTTATTCGCAGCATACCGATTGGTATGAGGATGCTGTTACAAATCTTTATTATCCTCAAGGCCGCAGTTATGACGAGCAATATTGGCAAACTTGGGAAAATGATTATCAAAAAGCCTTTGATAAAATTCAACTTTCAGAAGTAGAAAAAGCATTTATCCAAAGAGTTGATGAACGTATTTCGGAGTTGGACAAAACAAAATTTTTGAATGTTGAGGGTTTGAAATTAGGCAATCCTGATAATGTGATTAATTCTCATCAGGTGGAGGCGTTATATAACGGTAACAACCTAAAACTCAAGGATTTACTTTCAAAATATAACACTGCATTTTCAACAACTAATTGCGAACAACTTTTCAATATTTACGAAGAAAATGATTATCAGTGTATTCCAAATTTTGTAACAACCGATGCTTATCTTCAGGCGTTTCATCAATATTTTGACTATGCGTTGAAGTCGGTTGAAAACAATGGAATTATTCCGCGTCTTGATAAGTTTTATACGGCAATGCACGATTTTGCTTTCAACAGTTCTGATTCTGAAAATCAAGAGTTGTATGATTTTGTAAGTTTGTATTTTGCAATTGCAGATAATCAGTTGACAGGCAAAAACTTGTCGGTAAAAGCAGAACAAAAAAGTATTTATAATTCTGAAAATCAGTTGATTTTAAATGCAAAAGATGAAGTTTCGCCTGCATTGGAAACAAGAGTAAAATTCAATTATTCGCTTTTTAAACCTCGAGGACACTATACTCGCAGTGAACAATACAAAAAATATTTTCGCTCTATGATGTGGCTTGAAACGGCAAGTTTTATTTTTTCTGACACGAAAGCGTTAAATCGCGCTATTACGATGGCTTACGTTTTCAATCATATTGACCAAAAGGTAAAAAATGCAATGAAAGAAACCGACAAAACGTTGGAATTTCTTATGGGCGAATCTGACAATTTTTCGATTATAAAACTTTCTGATTATGTCGCTTCAACCTATGCAAATGCTTCATTGACAGAACTTTTGAAAAATTCAGAATTAAAATCTTGGATTGAAAAAGAGTTTGAAAAAATTAATCGTATTCAGCCGAAAGTTCAGGTAACTGATGCAAGAAAACTTAATTTTATGCCGCAACGTTACACAATCGACGGCGAGGTTTTGTCAACAATGTATGACGAGACACCAAATTCTAATCGTCCATATCCAAAAGGTTTGGATGTTTTTGACGCTTTGGGATTTTCTCCAGCCTCAAAACTTCTTGACACTCTTTATCAAGACGAAAAAAATTGGAACGAGTATAATAAATATCGTAGTCAAGTAAAGAATACTTTTAAGAATTATAACGATTGGAATAAGTCTAATTATAATAAGTGGTTAGAAATTCTTATAAATCTTCAAAACTCTGATAAACAACAACCTGACTTTATGAAAACTTCGGCTTGGGGTGTTAAAAATATGGTTACGGCTTTGGCTTCTTGGTCAGAATTGAAACATGATGCAATTCTTTATGCAGAGCAGCCTATGGGTGCTGAATGTGGTGGAGGTGAGGATTTGCCTCAACCTATTGTTGTCGGCTACATAGAACCAAATGTAAAATTTTGGTCAAAAATGTTGGAATGTATTGATTTGTTAACCAAGACTTTAACTGATTGTAATCTGTTAACTAAGGAGTTAGGTTGGGCTACTGAATCAATACAACAACAGGTTGAATTTTGTAAAACTATTTCGCAAAAAGAACTTTCGGGCGAAAAAATTTCTGACGCAGAATATGATCAACTTAGAGTGATAGGGTCAACGCTTGAATATTTCACTCTTTCTGTTTTGGAGCCTGGCGAAAATTTTGCGTCATGGGATTTGGTAACGGGTGCTGACAAAAGAGTTGCTGTTGTTGCAGATGTTTTCACACGCAATATTCCGATGTGCGACAAGTGCGGAATTTTGTACGAAGCGGTTGGAAATCCAAATATTATTTATGTTATTGTGGAAATTCAAGGTCAATTACACTTAACTCGTGGGGCAACATTTAGTCATTATGAATTTGTGCGTGAGCTTGGCGACCGTTTAACCGATGAACAATGGCAAGAACTTTTGAAAAACAAAAAGCAACCGCCTCAGCCTGAATGGTTTACTCCATTATTGATTGATGATAATGTTGAAGTGAACGAATGTTATATTTTCTCGTCAGGCTGCTAAAAAGAAATAATGTTAAAAGAAAATTTAGTATTTTTTTTCTTCGTTTTCCTTATTTCTTGTTCTACTGACAAAAGCGTTGAAGTTATTTTGACAGGAGATGTTTTGTTGGATAGGGGAGTAAGGAAAACGATTGAAAATCATAATGTTAAATATGTTTTTCGGGGTGTTGAAACCGAGTTCAAAAAAGTGGATTTCGTCTTAATTAATTTGGAAGGTCCTTTGACCGACACTATAAGTCCTGTCAACAAAAAGTACATTTTTCGTTTTGACGCTAAATGCGCTGAAGACTTAAAAGAAGTTGGTGTAACGCATTGTCTTTTAGCCAATAATCATACCGTTGACCAGGGATTGACTGGATTAAGAAATACGATTGAAAACCTAAAAAAAGTAGATTTGAAATTTTTGGGCATTGGTTATGACAAAAAAGAAAGGTTAACGCCTATGATTTTGGAGAAAAACGGAATTAAAATCGCTGTTTTTAATTCTTGTCTGCTGAAAATAGAAAATTGGATTTCGCATACTAATGGCTTGAATATCAATACCGAAGATTTTTCTGATTTAGAAATTGCTGTCAGAGAATTTAAAAAGAAAAATCCAAAAGTTTATGTTCTTTGTGTTTTGCATTGGGGATACGAGTTTAAGAAACAGCCAGAACTTTTTCAGCGGCTTCAAGCCAAAAGACTTATAGAGGCAGGCTCTGATGTAATCATTGGTCATCATCCTCATGTTGTACAGATTAATGAGTTAATCAACAATAAATTAGTGGTTTATTCGCTTGGAAATTTTGTTTTCGACCAAAAAAATCCCGAAGGGAAAAAGGCACTTTTGGCAAAGTTATTTTTTTCAAAAACTGAAATTAAATATGAATTAATTGACGTTGCAATTGATAATAATTGTCCAAAATTAAAATAAAAAAAAACGAAGTCAATACAAGGACTTCGTTTTTTTTATGTGTGTTTTATGTGTGTATTTTTATTTTTGCTTTTCTGGTTTTTTGTTGAGCAAATCGTATGCAATCGGCGAAGCGATAAATACTGAAGAGTAAGTACCGATTATGATACCGAGCAACAATGCAAATACAAATCCGCGGATAACTTCACCTCCGAAAATAAAGATTACGAGCAAAACGAACATTGTGGTAAGTGAAGTATTGATTGTACGAGAGAGTGTTGAATTGATTGCCGAATCAACATTGGTTTTTAAATCTCTGTTAGGATGAAGACCTATAAACTCTCTTACACGGTCAAATACAACCACTGTATCGTTGATAGAATAACCGACGATTGTAAGAATTGCTGCAATAAACGATTGGTCAATTTCCATTGAGAATGGCATTATTGAACTGAAAAGCGAGAAAATACCCAAAACGATAATCGTATCGTGTATTAAAGCCGCTGTTGCACCCGCACCATATTGCCAATTCTTAAACCTTACAAAGATGTAAAGGAACATCACAATAAGAGAGAAAAGAATTGCCCAAACTGCTGATTGTTTAATATCGTCAGCAATTGTAGGTCCAACTTTAGATGAAGATTGGAAGCCAAAATTATCTACCAAATTGCTTTCGTTCAATACAGGTTTGCCGTCTTTTAATACAAAACCCTGAAGAAACATATCACGAGTGATATTCTGTGTTTTGTAGAGCGGGAGAAGATTGTCGTAGAGAATGGTCTGAACCTCTGAATCTACGGTTTCGCCTTCATCGTCAATTTTGTATTTTGTGATGATTTTTACCTGATTGTCAGAACCGAAAGTTTTTACTTGTGGTGCCGAACCCATTGCATTTTCAAGTCTTGAAGCAACATCTACTGTTGATACTTTATCGTCGAATTTTACAACGTATGTACGACCGCCGACAAAGTCAACGCCTTGGTCAAAACCTTTTGTAAACATTGATACAAGGCTTATGATAATTGCTGCACCTGAAACAATATAAAATGTTTTTTTCTTGTCAATAAAACTAATGTTAGTGTTTTTGAGTGCGTATTCGTTCCAAGAAACCCAGAAAGTGATTGTTTTGTTTTTATCAAGTAAGAATTCAAAGAAAAGTCTTGTTACGAAAATTGCTGTAATAAGTGTTGTGATAATACCGATTACAAGTGTTGTAGCAAAACCTTGAATAGGTCCGTGTCCGAAAATGTAAAGGATAATACCAGTTAACAATGTTGTGCAGTTTCCGTCGAGAATTGCTGAGTAAGAGTTTTTGTAACCGTCTTGAATAGCAAGTTTCAAGCCTTTGTTGTTATGAAGTTCCTCACGTATTCTTTCGTATATAATAACGTTTGCGTCAACCGCCATACCCATTGTTAAAACGATACCTGCGATACCGGGCAATGTTAATACAGCACCAAGTGAAGCAAGAACACCAAAAAGGAAAAATGCGTTGCAAATAAGTGCAATTGCAGAGGCAACGCCTGCCATTCTGTAATAAACTATCATGTAGATAATTACAATCAAGAATGCGCCAACAAACGACCACATACCTTGTGAGATTGTTGCCTGTCCTAACGAAGGTCCTACGATTTCCTCTTCAATAACTTTTGCAGGAGCAGGAAGTTTACCTGATTTCAATATGTTTGCCAAGTCTTTTGCTTCAGCAACGGTGAAATTACCGGTGATTTGCGAATTTCCGCCTGCAATTTCAGATTGTACAGTCGGGAAAGAATATACGTAGTTATCAAGAACGATTGCAACTTGACGACCGATGTTAGCCTTTGTGATTCTTGCCCAAGTTCTTGCTCCTTCGCCGCTCATTGTCATTGATACCATTGCAGCACCACCTTTTCTTTCGTCAAATTCTTCTCTTGCGTTTGTGATTGCATCACCGTTCAAAGGTGCTGTACCGTCAAAATTTGTTGATTTGATGGCAACAAGTTCAAAATTCGATTGAGAAGCATCGCTTTCCATAGGTTTTACACACCAATAAAGTTTTAAATTGTCAGGAAGTAACGCTTTTACTTTTGGCGAAGAAAGATATTTGTTAACCAAAGCAGTATCTTTGTAGTTTGAAAAACCTACTGCAGCACCACCTACAAGATTGTTGTTTTGGTCAACAAGTGGGTGCAAAATTGCAAGTAACGGATTCTCTTTTACAAACATCTCGTATGATTGGTTTTGAGATGTTGAATCGGCATTGTCGATAAGGCTTAACCCTGTTGAAACTGAATCAGAAAGAAGCGAACCTAAAGAATCGTTGCCTTGAATAGCACTTTCGGTATTTGTATCAAAATCATACTTAGAGTCCAACAATTGTTTGATTTTGGAATTTGCTGCCATGATGTTTTGCCATACTTCGGTAACATCGTATGTTTCCCAAAATTCAAGATTTGCTGTTCCTTTAAGAAGGTTCTTTACTCTTTCAGGGTCTTTAATACCCGGAAGTTCTACCAAAATTCTACCTGTTTGACCAGTCAACGGTTGAATGTTAGGCTGTGTAACACCAAAACGGTCAATACGAGTACGCAATACGTTGAAAGAGTTTGCAATAGCAGCCTCAGATTCTTCTCTCAAGACATTCAAAACCTCGCTGTTAGAAGAGTTGTAACTAACTCTATTTCTCAAGTTTTCGTTAACATGGAAAATAGATGAAAGTTTTGCATGAGGATCGGTTTCTTCGTATGCCTTTCCGAAAAGCGTAATGAAGTCGTCTTGACTGTTTTTTTGTCTTTCTTTGGCAAGAGTCATCGCCTTTTGAAATGTTGAATCTTTGCTGTGTTCCGAAAGAGCAAGTACAACATCTGGCACCGAGACTTCCAAAATGACGTTCATACCGCCTTTTAAGTCAAGACCGAAATTCAATTCGTTTTCTAAACACTCCTTATAGGTGTATCCTAAATACACTTTTTGAGATCCTATTGAGTCTAAATACTTAGCCTCTTTTTCCGGGTCCCCGGCTGATAGTTGTGCAGCCTTGGATTTGATGTGCGAGGTTACCACCGAAAACGATAGATGGAACAGACATGCAAGAGCCAAAGCAATTGCAAGAACCCTGATTAATCCTTTATTTGACATTGTTAAACGTTTATTTTTATATTTTTATGTTATTCTTTATGTATACTTTTCAGCGGCTGCAAAGATAATAATTATTTTTATTTTCCGCAATTATTTGACATTAACTTTAAAAAATATTTTTTTTGAAAACGTTTACAATATAAAAGAAAGGGCTTCTTTCCTATTGAAGCCCTAAAATTTTTGCATTTAATATCTCGTTGTCTGCTTTTAAATCGGTAACTTGTCTTTCGAGTTCGCTTATTCGATTCATGGATTGAGTTACGTTTTTGGCAACTACACTTACTTTTGTTAACACATTGTATTCGTCTCTGAAAGGGGTTAAAGTCTCGTTTAGGTAAACGGTTTTGCCGTCAAAAACGTATTTTGCTGTTCTACTTTGTATAAGACCGTCAGAGAGTTTCAAAAATATGTTGTTGAAATTTTCAACTTCTTGTGTTTCAGCCATAAATGCGCGAATATCGTGGTTTTCGATTTCGCTTATTGGCATATCAATCGAATTTAGAAGTCTATTATTCATGCTAACAAAGAAACCTTGTGGGTCAAGTTCGTAATAACCTGTTGAATTGTTGATTATAAACTGTTGTTTTATGTAATCGTCTTTTAATTGTTCGTTTTTCTCGTTGAGTTTTTGTATTACTGACGAGTTGGTTTCTGCTTGATTTTCAAAATCATCGTGAAGTTTTTGATATTTTATTGTTTCTCGTTTGTTTTGATCTTGAAGATTTTCGATTTGAGATTTCAAGTCGTCAATAATTTTATGAACTTCGGTTTCTTGTTGAGCCAATCTTTCGGTTTTTTGGTTAGACTCTTCAAGAAGTTTTTGAGTGTTCATATTAATTTTTACGTTTGCAATCGAGGCGGCAATTGTTTCACCAATTTTCTCGATAAATTCCACTTGATATTTCTCAATTACTTGGAACGAAGCAAGTTCCACTATTCCGTATGTTTCGGCGTTTACTTTTAGCGGTACAATCACAAGGCAAGTCGGGTCTGATTCTCCGAGTCCACTACTGATATGTACGTAACCTTTGGGTAAGTCGGTAAGATAAACAGTTTCGTTTTCTCTAAAACACTGACCTACAAGGTTTTCGCCGATTTCGATTCTTTGTTTTACGTATTTCAAACGGTCGTAAGCGTAGAACGCTGTAAGTTCAAGATGAATGTCGTTTTCGTCAGAATCGTCAACAATGTAAATTCCTCCCATGTTTGCCTCCAAATACCTTACAAGTTTTTCGATGACACGGTTTGAAAGCACTTGCATATCATCACCAGCATTTCTTAACACCTCGTTGAACTCTGCCAAACCTTGTGAAGCCCAGTTACGTTGAGAGTTTTCAATTTTTCGTTGTTCAGCATCTTTGTCCGCTTTGATAAGGTTGTCTCTCATCACAAGCAGTGAGTTTGCCAAGACATCGTGTTTGCTCTGAGGCTTAAATGCTGTTGAAAAGTCGCCTTCACCAATGTTGATTGCAAATTGTGAGGTTTCTTTGAGGTTTGAAACCAACGTTTTTAAGGCTTGAGACATTTCGCCAATTTCATCGTTGTTTCTTAAAGGTACAACCTCTGGTAATGAACCTTTTGCCATTTCTACAATCTTGTCTTTCACATAGTTGACCGATCCTACAAGTGAATAGCCAATCAAAAAAGCGGTTACAACCATTAATAAGAAAAAGATTAAAATGCAGTAGCCTAATGTTTCCTGCGATTTGTCCAATCTCGAAGATGTGGTTTCAAGAGTGTTTTTTGAAATGTCATAAAACGAATTAGACAATGTTTCTGCCATTTTGTAAGCGCGTTTGTAACAAAGCGATGTTTCGCCTTCAAGAACGCTGAATTTCGTGAAAGAATAGTTTGCAGCGTCTTTGAATTTTTCGTCAGTGCTTAGGTTGTCCAAAACTTCGTCTTGAAGCGAAAACAACGTATCAATTGTAGCCGTCAATTTAAAATACAAATCTTTTTTCTTGTCGTCCCAACGATCTTTGTCTACAAAACCAACAATTTTTAGCCTTAAAGAATCGTAAAGAATACCATGACAAGCATCAATATCGCTTAAAAGTCGATTGTCAAGCGCATCGCCTTTGAGCGTAAATTGTGTTACCAAAAATTGCGAATTATGAATCAAATCCTTCAAATTTTCGGTATAAATCATTGATGGATAATTCAATTCAGTGTTTTCTGAAAGACTAATTTCGTTTGCCCTCTGAGTCTCGCTCAAGGTCTTGTACATTACCAAAAGCAGGATACCCAAAAGAGAGAATCCTATGATTAATTTTAATTTTACCGTAAAATGAAAACGTGATTTCATCTGTATATTTTTGTTAAATTTCTAAAAATCAATATTTTATTAAAAATTGTACCAAACAAATTTTGCTTAAAATTAAGCAACAAATAAGCCAAATCCAAATTTTTTTCAAAAAAATTAATGCATAATTTTAAAAATAAGTTCTTCAAGCAGTCCACCAGCATCTGTCGAGGTATTTCCGACGCCTTTGCTTTTCAAATCGTATTCCCTTAAAAGCGATATGCACTTAATCACTTTTTGCAGCGGAAGTCTTCTTGAGGCAACGTCATAATCCTTTAAAGCGTATGGAGAACAGCCCATTGCAGAAACCTGTTGTTGCGAACCTTGATTTTTGTATTGCCAATAAATAAGCATTTTTGCAAAGAAACCGTAAAGCGAAGTTATTGTCAGGACAATAGGATTGTCTTTTTGATTTTTTGCAAAATGATCCACAATTCTTGCTGCTTTAGCCACATCACCTCTGCCGATTACGTTCTGAAGTTCAAAATTGTTGTAATCTTTGCTTATTCCAATGTTGTTTTGAACATCGTCTAACGTTATCTGCGAGCCTTTTTTCTTCGTGATAGCAAGTTTATCGAGTTCGTTTGCTATTTTTGAAAGGTCAGTTCCTAAATATTCTGTCAAAAGGGTTTTGACCTTTTCATCACACGAAAAACCGAGGTCTTTTATATAAGTGTCTATCCATGATGGAATTTTGTTTTCGTAAAGTTTCATCGAAGTGAAAAGCACGCCATTTTTTTCAGCAGCGGTGCTGATTTTTTTTCGCGAATCAAGTTTTTTGTATTTATAACAAATTACAAGTATTGTTGATTTTAGCGGCTTTTCAATATAGTAAACAAGGTCTTCGATTTTTTTCAAATCTTGAGCCTCTTTTACTATTACAACTCTGTGTTCAGCCATAGCTGGAAAGCCTTTTGCCAAAGAGTCAACGCCCCTGACATCAATATCTTTGCCGTAAACTACTGTCTGATTGAAAACTTTTTCGGTCTCGTTTAATACATTTTCCTCTATGTACGATGATATTTTGTCGATAAAATACGGTTCGTCGCCTTGCAAAAAGTAAACAGGAAGATACTTTTTTGCTTTCAAATCCGACATTATACTTTCAAAGCCCGCGCTTTTAGCCATTTTTATTCTTCGTTTTCGTCAAATCTCAAATGTTTAACACTTCGTCCGTTGTTTATGATTTCTTGCAACGTCTTGATTCCAATGTTAAGATGGTCTTTTACAAAGTTTTTGGTAACATGACTATCACTTTCGCGAGTTTTAACGCCAGAGGAAATCATTGGTTGGTCAGATACCAAAAGCAACGCTCCGCATGGTATAGAATTTTTGAAAGCAACGGTAAACAAAGTTGCAGTTTCCATGTCAACGCCCATAGTTCTGATTTTTTTCAGATACTCTTTAAAATTATCGTCCCATTCCCAAACTCTGCGGTTTGTGGTGTAGACCGTACCCGAACAGCCGAAGATGCTCTTAAAAGCGAAAAAGCAGGTAGTGCTGGCACCTCTGGCGGGAGATATTCGTTTGAGGTACCTTCGCCTCTGATTGCAGCAATTGGGATTATTATGTCGCCGAGTTTGTTAATCTTTTTCAAGCCTCCACATTTTCCCAAAAACAACACCGCTTGAGGTTCAATTGCGGACAATAAGTCCATAATTGTTGCGGCGTTAGGACTGCCCATACCAAAGTTTATAAGCGTTATGCCTTGAGCCGAAACGTTGGGCATATTTTTGTCAAGACCCAAAATCGGGACGTTGAACTCTTGAGAAAAAATTTCAAGATAGTTCTGAAAATTAGTTAATAAGATATGTTTGTCAAAGTCTTTGAGTTCCCTGCCTGTATAGCGAGGAAGCCAATTGTTAACGATTTCTTCTTTTGTTCTCATTTTGTTTTACGGCATAAAATTTTTTTCTGCGTAAAATTAAAAATAAAAACTTTAAAATACTAATTTTTGTTGTTTTTTTTCTTAATAAAAATACGGCGATTTCATTTAAAATTTTAACACCGAATTAAACGAATAAAACAAAACAATTTATTAAACTAATAAATTAAAAATCAACAAGTTAATTTTT
>CAJOGF010000017.1:0-17887 GCA_905233995.1 uncultured Bacteroidales bacterium
CGGCCAGTTGTTTGATCAATTTTGTTAAATTCGGTATCTTTGCACCAATCAGCACCAGCCTGATATTTTTTTTGTTTGACATCACAAATTAATGGGCGTGCATGAACGGAAGTGATTGCATCAGTAGTACGTGCCTCTGTTGCATTAATTTCTACCGTTGTTTTTTGAGCCGAGGCAAAACTTGTAACCCCAACAATGGCGACAACCGCCAATAAAACTTTCTTTTTCATATTTGTGAAAATTGCCCGGAGAACCTCAGCCAAACTCGGATTAATAAAATAAAAAAAGACGTGGGAGTTTTCATTGCCACCTATCCCACAACTACAGGCCTTCGCATTGCCTAACTGGATGAGATAAGCAACACAAAAGTCCACGCCTGCATAACGGCATAAGCGTATCCAAAAAGACACACCACACCTATTATTATCACAATGCGCGGACGTTATGTTGCCGTTCCTCTACCCAGTTACAAAGTTGCGAAGTCTGTAGTTGTAGAAGAGAACGCCAATAAACGTCCTTGGAATCATTCCGACTATATAAAGGGTGTCGGAAATATCCGCTGCAAATATAAACAAAAAAAATTAAATAATACCCGTTGACGGAATTAAAATTTATATTTGCCTATCTTTTTAACTTTTCTTAACACTACATTTTCCTTATTTTGTTTTTTTCAATTTTTTCAACTCCTTGTATATAAACTTGCCCAGAAGATGACCCGCATCGTTTAAATCTTCCTGCTGAATATTGTTTATCGTCAATAATTCAACATTGTTGACATCAACAAACTTTGCTTCTAAACGCGGATTATCCATATCATCTTCCATATAATTGACACAAATCGTTAAAACAGCATCAGGATTCCGAAAATCTCCAAATGCCAATAGTTTTTTTACATCGTCATTAATTGAACCAATAAAATATTTTTCTTGCGTTTCTTTTATTTTAGAAAATTTCGGTTTTGACTCTAACAATTCTTCCATACTTTTGTCCGTATGAAAAAATTTTGTTTTACTATAGTCAAAAACAACATGGATATTCGTTTTGTCAACAAGATTAGCAAAATCACCAGAAGCAACCGCTTGGGCTTTTGACGAAAAATTCAACAAACACAAAAATCCAAAACCAAATAAGATTCTTTTCATCATAACTATAAATAATTTGAATTAAGTTTTTTTGCAAAGTTATCATTTCTAACGAAACAAAACAAAATATTTTTTTATTACATTTGCAATCTAAAAATAAAATTATGGTACTAAATTATATTTGGATTTCCTTTTTCATAATAGGATTTCTTGCAGCACTATATAAACTAATAGTTTTAGGCGAGACTGACATTTTTTCCACAATCGTAAACGGAACTTTCGATATGGCAAAAACTGGTTTTGAAATATCTTTAGGGTTAACAGGCGTGCTAACCCTTTGGACAGGTCTGTTAAAAGTAGGAGAAAAAGGCGGAATGACAGGCTTTTTAGCAAAGATTTTCGCACCTTTTTTTCAACGGCTATTTCCCGAAATTCCCAAAAATCACCCCGCAATGGGTAGCATCGTTATGAATTTCAGTGCCAACATGTTAGGTCTTGACAATGCAGCAACTCCTCTCGGTCTTAAAGCAATGCAACAAATGCAAGAACTTAATCCTGAAAAATCAAAAGCCTCCAATGCGCAGATTATGTTTCTTACCCTTAACGCCTCTGGTCTTACAATTCTGCCAGTAACAGTTATGATGTACAGAATGCAATTAGGAGCAGCAGATGCGTCAGATGTTTTTATCCCGATACTTTTAGCAACAAGCATCAGCACTTTAGCAGGATTAATAGCAGTTTGCATTAAACAAAAAATCAAACTATTTGACCCCATTATACTTCTTTATCTTGGAGTTTTGTTTCTTGGTGAAGGCTTGTTGGTATGGCAATTTTCCAATATGGAAAGCGACAAAATATCCACAATTAGTTCACTTGTTGCCAACATAATTCTTTTTTCGGTGATTGTATCGTTTATAGCAGTTGCCGCAATAAAAAAGATAAACGTTTATGACGCTTTTATTGAAGGCGCAAAAGACGGATTTTCAACGGCAGTTAAAATTATTCCGTATATGGTGGCGATATTAGTTGCAATCAGTGTTTTCAGAAATTCAGGAGCATTAGACTTTTTGACCGACTCACTAAAACATCTTTTGACGATTTTTGGAATCGACACTGACTTTATTCCTGCGTTACCAACTGCATTGATGAAACCACTCAGCGGGTCAGGCGCACGCGGAATGATGATAGATTGTATGAAGACATTCGGTGCTGACTCTTTTGCAGGAAGACTTAGTTGCACAATGCAAGGAGCAGCCGACACAACATTTTATATTCTTGCCCTTTATTTTGGGTCAATCGGAATCAAAAACACAAGATACGCCGTTACAACGGGTTTGATTGCAGAATTTTCAGGTTTGATAGGTGCAATTTTTATTGCGTACATGTTTTGGTAATAAAAGAATAAAAAAAATTGAAACGTCACAAACGACGTTTCAATTTTTTTGTTTAGTCTAAAGCACTTGAGCCAGAAATCTGCTGATATAATTTGTCAATATATTCAGCGGTTTTATCCGAACCGTTTTCGCTTGCAATTCTTGCCAAATAACCGACGATTGTCATACTCAAATTGTATTCTCTATCTTCGTTAAAACCGTCAGAAGCCAAAGAAGCAAGCCATGATGTAGTTGCAAAAAAATCATCTGCCATCTCCATTGACACTTTTTCGGCGGTTGTTTCCATTTTAGAAGCATAAAGAGCATTGATAACCGTCAGCATTTTATAGTCATACGGGAATTTGTCTTTAGGCATAAGGTCAAGACATTTTTTCATAACCTCTTGAGCCTTATTCATTTGACCTTCTTCTGAAAGTTGAAAAGCAAGCCTTGACAACGTATTACGAAGGTCAATTATCGCAAACTGACGACGATTGTTTTCTTCAATTGAAACATCAGGCTCATTCATTCTGCCCCATGTCATTTTATTCATAACATTGTCGTACATAATTTCAGAAGAAACCTCACCAATTTCACCCGTTTCTCTATGCTCGGTATTGTAAGGCACAAGTCTATACGCCAAACCTTCAAGACGCATGAATTTTTCAAGTCCCAAAAAATCACCAGCCCCAGCACTTGCTGCGAAATAAATCGGACGCTCCCAATCGTTTGCAGCAATAATGTCCATAACAGCAAGATCTGATTTTGTGAAATAATTCTTACTGATATTCCAATTTAAGGCTTTCAATGCACGAGACTTGTTTGTGTCGTCCAAAGTTCGGTTTTTAAGACAATTTTCAATGTTGACAGGAATAGAAATCTTTTTTGAAGGAATGTAATTGTATTTTTCCTGATTTGACATCGTTACCAAATCGTTGTCATCGGCAGTTACCTTCAAAACATCTTTTATTCCAACGTAAACATCTGAAATTTTGCTTGTTAGTTCATCTGAACGTTTCCTAATGCTTTCGATTTCAGAAAGGTCGTTTCCGAAAAAGTTTTTAGCAATTTCAGGCTTAGCAAGTTGCACTATCAGAGCCGAAAATACCGATGGTGCAATTTTTTCGTACCCTTGAGACAACATTTTATAATCCTTCTCGTATTTTTTCGGGAAATCGGTTTTTTCAATAAGAGCAATAAAATCAGAATAAAGAGGAGCATATATTTTGTCCAACTCTTCCTTGTTTGTCTGATATTTTGCGTTTGCCAAATTTCCTGTTTGATCGGTACAAATTACAATATTGCGCAAATCTTGACGATGTTTTTGTGGCGACATTGTCATCTTAACAGGCTTTCCTTCGTATTTTTTCTCTTGACACTGTCTTAAATACCAATCGCAACCTGCAAGAGAAAGATTTACTATCCTAACATCTCGCCTTATTCCTTCCACCTCTTGAACATACCAAAGAGGGAAAGTATCATTATCACCAAAAGTAAACAATATAGCATCCTTGTCGCAAGAATTTAGATAATTAGCCGCAATATCTCTACAAGTATAACGACCGCTTCTATCATGATCGTCCCAATTTTGATAAGCCATTTCAATAGGGACAGCAACCGTTACACACGAAATCAACGCAGCAGTTAATTGTTTGCTATCTGATAATTTTTCCCTCAAGAAATTCCAAATTGCCAAAACGCCAAGTCCACACCAAATACTAAACGCATAAAACGAACCCGCATACGCATAATCCCTTTCACGCGGCTGATAAGGTGTCTGATTTAAGTAGACAACAATTGCAATTCCTGTCATAAGGAAAAACATAAAGACAACAAAACAATTTCTGCTATCAGACTGCATACCAATAAAAATTCCCAACAAACCAAGCAATAAAGGCAAAAGATAATACACATTTCGCGCTGAATTGTTTTTGTATTTATCAGGAAGATTTTCACTTGAAGCACCTTTTAGAGAGTCCAAAAAGTCAAAACCCGTAATCCAATTACCGTTGAGAGTTCCGCCAGCCGCATTTTGTATATCGTTTTGACGACCCGAAAAATTCCACATGAAATATCTAAAATACATGTGTCCCAACTGATAAGTGAAGAAAAATCTCATATTTTGAGCAAAAGTCGGTTTTGTTTCCACATCGTCAAGACCGCCCCAAGCCTTGTAAGCCTGAATATGACCTTCACTTGTAGAATACATTCTTGGGAAAAAGCCTTGGTTTTGACGGTCGTAAATGTATTTTGCCGACGGCTTGCTGATTTCCAAATATTTACCATTTTCAGGAATGTAAGTTGTCTCTTTTTCGGAGCCAATAACATCGGCTGTAAAATACGGACCGTAAAACAACGGATTGTCGCCATATTGCTCTCTGTTTAAGTATGACAACAGAGAAAAACCATCCGAAGGCGAATTTTCGTTAATAGGCGTATTGGCAAACGAGCGAATAACTGTCATCGCAAACGAACCATAACCTATCATAATAACAAAAACGCTCAAAGCGGCAAGATTCAGCACTGCTTTTTGCTGTTTGTGAGACCACCAAACAAGGTATCCCAAGCCCAAAAGAACCAAAAGCAAAAACGTTATAATACCAGAATAATACGGCAAACCCAAACCGTTGACAAATATCAAATCGAAATATGCTGCAATATTAACCGTTTGCGGTATTATAACATAAAGCACAATCGCTAAAATCACAACCGAGACACCCAATGCCAATATAGTACCTTTTGTAGTAGTAGTGTATTTTCGATAATAATACACCAACACAATTGCCGGAATTACCAAAAGGTTAAGCAAATGCACTCCGATAGAAAGTCCCATTAAATAACAAATAAGTACCAACCAACGATTTGCATATTTTTCATCGGCACTTTCCTCCCATCTAAGGATTAGCCAAAAAACCACAGCAGTAAAAAGCGAACTCATACTATAAACTTCAGCCTCCACCGCCGAAAACCATGCCGTATCACAATATGTATAAATAAGCGAACCAACAACTCCACTTACCAACATAACAATAGTTTCCGACAACGAATACTGCCCCAATCGTTCTCCCTTATAGTAAGATTTTTCGACAATACGCCTTGCCAAATGCGTTATCGACCAAAAAAGGAATAGCGAAGTAAAAGCCGCAGCCAAAGCCGAGGTTACATTCATTGCAAGTGCCATGTGAGCGTCGTCAGGCGCAAAAAGAGCAGCAACCCTACCAATAATCATCCAAAGAGGTGCTCCGGGCGGATGTCCCACTTCCAATTTAACGGAAGTCGCAATAAATTCACCGCAATCCCACCAACTTGCAGTTGGTTCAACAGTAAGGAGATAGCAGATTAAGGACACTGCAAACACTGCCCAACCTGTTATGCGGTCATAAAATTTAAAATCTTTCATTACTTAAATAAAAATATATTTTTTTTCAAAGCGCAAAATTACATTTTATTTTGATAATTATCAAGAAAAAAAAATTATAGAAAAATGTTTTTTTTAATAAAAAAATTATTATAACAATTAAAACAATATAACTCAACAAGTTAAACTAATCCATTAAAAAAAATCGAAAAAAAATCGAAAAAAAATTTGGACAATATAAAAAAATGTTTCTATCTTTGCACTCGCAAATCGGGAGCGGCATTTAAAACAATCTGACGGTTGTTTTGAGTTGATATATCTAAAATGCCGCATAACGGGAGAAGTTGATTATCAAGATTTTAAGTTTTATGGTACTGACCTATGGTGTAATGGTAGCACAGCAGATTTTGGTTCTGTTAGTTGAGGTTCGAATCCTCATAGGTCAACAAAGTTATCGCTGAAAATGAACAAACAAAAAACCTCTCAAGAAGCAGCGGAATTAATATTAAATGTTTCAAACAGCGATACATTATTGAAATTTCTGTTAGAAAACATCAAAGACCGCAGCAAAACACAAATCAGAGAAATTCTTAAAAACAAAAGAGTTGTAGTTGGCAATATGATGACAACCGCTTTTGATTTTCCTCTAAACAAAGGTGATAAAGTAAGGATTTTGCCAAAAGTAAAACTAATGCAACAAGGTGGAATCAAAAATTCTTCCTTGGATATTCTTTACGAAGACTACGACGTTATTGTTATCAACAAAAAAGAAGGTCTACTTTCGGTTGGAACAATAGCCGACAAAGAGAACACTGCGTATCATATTGTAAATATGCACGTTAAAAAACAAGGCAGGAATCACCACATATACGTTGTTCACCGTTTGGACAGAAAAACATCTGGCGTTATGATGTTTGCAAAGTCGATGGCGGCAAGAGATTTCTTTAGAAACAATTGGAACAATGTTGTGGTTGAAAGGTCGTATTACGCAGTTGTGGAAGGTGAACCAAAATACAAAAAGGACACCATAAAATCTTATTTGTCGGAGGATAAAATGCTAAAAATACACTCTTCGTTTATTAACGACGGCGGACAATTAGCAATTACAAACTACGAAGTCCTAAAAACTAATGGCGAATATTCGTTAGTAAAATGCAATCTTGATACTGGTCGCAAAAATCAAATACGTGTCCAAATGTCAGCGATTGGCTATCCTATTGCAGGCGATGCTAAATACCAGGCAAAAACAAACCCGATAAAAAGAGTTTGTCTTCATGCTGCAACGCTTCAATTTATACATCCAAAAACAAACAAACTTCTGAAATTTGAAGTCCCCGTCCCGGGAGTTTTCTATAAAATAGTAGAAAGCAAGGGCTGACTTATATAATGTCGGAAAAGTTGCTAAATACTGCTCTGAAATTCAAGAACTTAAAAATTTGCGTACTCATTCCGACGTACCGCAACGCACAGTTTTTGCCAAAAGTTTTGGACTCGGTTTTAAGCGTTGTTGACGATGTAATTGTTGTTAACGACGGCTCACCTGATGACACAGAAACAATTTTGCAAGCGTATTCAGGACGTATAATAATTGAAAGACACAAAATAAATCAAGGCAAAGGAATTGCACTAAAAACGGGTTTCAAAAAAGCCGCAGAATTAGGATTTAAATACGCAGTAACCATGGACAGCGATTTGCAACACCGCGCCTTAGACTTAAACAAATTTGTAGATGCTATCATTCAAACTCCTGACGCTCTGATTGTTGGAGCAAGAACACTTTCTGACAAACAATTAACACAAGGTAGCGGCTTTGCAAACAAGTTTTCAAACTTTTGGTTTACTGTTCACACTCTAAAAAAACTACCAGACACACAAACAGGATTCAGAATTTATCCGCTCAAGGAAGTTGTCGGAATGAAACTTTTTTCGTCGAAATACGAAACAGAACTCGAAATGCTTGTGCGTTGCGCTTGGAAAGGCGTTGAAATAAAAAGCATTCCAATCAATGTCTACTATCCAAATAGAGAGGAAAGAGTCTCAAGTTTTAGACCCGCACGGGATTTTACGCGAATAAGCATTTTAAATACATTTTTCACATTTGCCGCATTTTTCTACGGCTATCCGTCAATGTTACTGCATTGGATTATAAAAAAATTTAGGAGGTAAGATTTTGACGAAATTGTTTTTGAAAATATACGATTATTTCAATATACACAAAACACTGTTATATTGCATATTAACAGTGTTGATTTTATTTTGCACTTTAGGATTATCGCAACTAAAATTCAGCGAAGACATTTCTGATTTTTTACCTGTTGACAAAGGCTACTCAACTGTAAATAGTTTTACTTCTCAAGCCTCTGGCAATTCAAGATTAATAATTTTTTTCAGAACCAAAGACAGCGTTTTCAATACAAACGAAATAGCAGAATGTATGGATAAATACGTCAAAAATCTGAAAATAAACGATAAAGATAGTCTATTTAAGAGTTTAACTTCAAGTTATGACGACAGCAAAATTTTCTTAATTTCAGAATTTATACAGAAAAACATTCCTCTATTCTTGACACAGAAAGATTATCTTCATGCGGATTCACTTTTAAATTTTCAACACGTAGAAGCCGCAATTTCTGCTGACAAGAAAATACTTTCAAGTCCGCTGCCAACATACGTAAAAAGTGTCGTCAAAAACGACCCGTTAGGACTTTTTATCCACAAACTCAACAACTTAAAAGATTTACGACCTACCGATTGTTATAGTATTATAAACGGTCATATTTTTGAACAAGAAAAAAAGCGAGGAATCATTTTTTTTGATTCGCCAACCAACATGAGCGAATCCAATATTAACGCTCAAATAATTGACAATCTACAACTTAACATCAAAACAGTAGCCTTAGAATATCCAAATATTGAAATTTCAATTTTTGGCGCACCTGTAATAGCGGTCTGCAATTCAAGACAAATAAAACACGACACCATTTTAACTACATTACTATCTATAATACTGATTGTCTTGATTTTATGGTTTTCGATTCGTAATATCAAGAATTTAATTTGGATGACCTTAACACTGATTTTTGGCTTTTTGATTTCAGGGGCGGCAGCATGGTTGTTTTTGGGTAAAATTTCACTTATAGCATTGGGAATCAGCGCGGTATTTACAGGAATTGCAATCAATTATCCTCTACATTTTATCACACATTTATATCATTGCGAAAATATTCGTCAAAATATGTATGAAGTGATTTCACCACTTGTTACGGGAAATATTACAACGGTTGCAGCTTTTTTTTCTCTAATGTTTGCAGGTTCAAACGCGTTGCGAGACCTCGGTTTTATTGGCGGAATTTTGTTAATTGCAAGCATTTTGTTTACGCTAATTTTTCTGCCACATTTTATTGAAAATAGCACGAAAAAAAGCCATAAAAAAACTTTTCGCGGCATTGACTTCTCATTTGATTTTTTATGCAAAAAATGGGTTGTGATTCCAATAATTATCATAACGCCAATATTAATTTACTTTGGCTGCAAAACCGAGTTTGACAGCGACCTTCATAATATCAACTACATGACCGATGACCTTAAACAAGAGGCTGAACATACCTTCGGTTTGTTGAACTCCGATTCGCTAACTTCAGTATTTGTAACTGCAACCGCTGACGACATAGAATCAGCACTGCAAAAATACGAACAAACACAAAAAATCACCGATTCACTACAAGCATTAGGGTTAATAACAAAAGTTTTTGGAATCGCTGATTTTTTGCCGTCAATGAGCCGTCAAAAAGAGCGAATAGATAGTTGGAATTTGTTTTTATCAACCCGTCGCGACACAATACAACAATTATTTTTGAATGGGTTAAAGTCAGGAAAACTAAAAGAAAATATTTTCGAGCCATTTAACGAATTGATTAACAAGGATTTCACTCCAATACAGTTTTCAGATTTTTCGCTCCTTATGGACAACGCTCTAAAAAACTACGTTCATATAAGCAAAAACAGCGCAGCAATAGTTACAATCTTGAAAGTAAAACCTCAAAACGTACAAAAAGTTGAAGAAATTTTCAATACACTTAATGTAATAGTTTATGACGAAAAACTTATTAATCAATCGTTTGCAAATATTTTGAACGAAAATTTCAATTATGTATTATTTGCCGCAGGGCTTATAGTTTTTGTGTTTCTGACAATTTCTTACGGACGGATAGAATTAAGCATTATTTCGTTTATTCCACTTACAATAAGTTGGTTTTGGATTCTCGGAATTATGTATTTTTTTGACCTTAAATTCAACATTGTCAACATAATACTTGCAACATTTATTTTTGGTCAAGGCGACGATTATGCTGTTTTTATGACAGAGGGGTTAATGTACGAATATGCAAGGGGAAAAAGAGTTCTAAAATCATTCAAAAACAGCGTAGCAATCAGTGCCTTAATAATGTTTGTTGGCATAGGCTCGCTGATTTTATCAAAACACCCAGCAATGTCGTCGCTCGGCGTGATTGTAGTAATTGGAATGTTTTCGGTAGTTGTTTCTTCGTTTGTATTTCCACCGCTACTTTTTGGTTTACTAACAAAAAACAAAGACGAAAAACTACGTCAAAGGCCTTACACATTACGACAAATAATCTTTTCTGGAGTTTATTTTATAGTTTTTATAATAGCATGTTGTATTCTGTATATCAAGACATTATTTATAAACAAAAAAATGTCATCAAAAAAGAAACTTCACCAAACAATGCAACGAATTGCCAAAATGACACATCATATTCCGGGCGTTAAATTCACAATTGAAAATCCAAATAATAACTCATTCGACAAACCGTCTGTATTAATTGCAAATCATAGTTCCTCGTTTGACGTGCTTTGCATGATGACACTTAATCCGAACCTGCTTTTTGTTACTAACGATAGTCAGCAGAGGAATCCTTTTTACGGTAGGATAATCCGACATGCCGACTTCTACCCTATCTCGCTTGGATACGGCGTACTGAAAGAAAAACTAAAACCGTTTGTTGACGCAGGTTTTTCGATTGTTGTTTTTCCAGAAGGGACTCGCAGCACTGACAACAAAATTCATCGCTTTCATCAAGGCGCATTTTTCTTGGCTCAAAGTCTCGGACTTCCTATAACTCCAGTTTTGATTCACGGAGCAGGTCATGTCTACCCTAAAAATGCTCTTTTCTTACAAAGTGGAGCAATCTCAATCAGAATAGAAAAAATAATTGAACAAAATCATAAAGAATTGTTTAAAGAAAACATTTTGGAAACATCACGCAATTTTAGACACTATTTTATGACATTGTACCAAAATTTTTCAAACAAGAAAGAAGATTTCGATTATTGTAAAAATATCGTCATCTCCAATTATATTTACAAAGGCTCTGAAATTGCAAAAGCAATAAAAAAAGGTTTAGATAATTATAGTCAAAAACTTAAAAATACGAACTTTAGCGATAAAGCGATTTTCAAAAATTGTGGCTATGGAGAAGTTCCGTTTTTGTATGCTTTGCTCAATCCAAATACTGAAGTTTTTGCCGAAGACGACAACGAACACATTGAAGTTGCAAAAAATTGTAAAGATTTACCAAAAAACATCACTTTTAATATCTCACAAAACTAATTTTTTTCTAATTTTATCCCCGATTTTTTTACCAATTACACAAAAAAACAATGAAACGTTTACTTTTTTTAGCATTAATTATTTCAGCATTGAGCATAAGTGGTTTTGCTCAAGACAAAAATTTTTACATCTATCTCTGTATAGGACAGTCGAATATGTGCGGACAAGCACCTTTTGACAGCAAAGATAGTATTGTCAGCAAAAGATTCTTGAATATGGCAGCCTGCAACGATGACGACCGCAAAATCGGCGAATGGCGTAGCGGAGTTCCGCCTCTTTGTCGTCGCTGGTCAAAACTTGGTCCGACAGACTTTTTTGCTCGTACAATGGTAGAAAACTTACCTGAAAACATCAAAGTAGGAACAATTGTAGTTGCCGTAAATGGTTGTGCATCAGACCTTTTTCATAAAGATTTATACAAAGCCTATATTGATTCAATAAAACCAGAATGGCAAAGAAACGAAGTAAAGAAATATGACGGCAACCCACTCGCACGCCTTATTGAATGTGCCAAAAAAGCACAAAAAGATGGTGTTATCAAAGGAATAATTTATCATCAGGGCGAAACTGATGCGTACAGCGAAAAATGGCTGATAAAAATGAAAGAGATTTATCAAAATCTTCTTAACGAGTTGTCTCTCAAAGCAGAAGACGTACCTTTTCTTGTAGGAGAGACAATCGGAAGCGATCAAAACGGAGTATGCGCACATGCCAACCCAACGATTGACAAAATTCACGATTATATTCCAACGGCTTATCCAATAGCAAGTTATGGCTGCAAAGCAAGTGAAGACAATGTGCATTTTTCAAAAGAAGGTTATCAAAGGCTCGGAAAAAGATATGCAATAAAAATGCTTCAACTTTACGGCTATGACATTCCTGACGATGCGGACTCCAAACTTCAGAGCGGTACAAAAATTTTAATGCCAGAAATTAGCGTAAAACTTTCCAACAAAACAGTTTTTGTAAATTCGGAAGTTACGCTTCAAAAGGTTGACCTTGTAAGTTATTCGGGCAATAAACTCAAAACAATTGAAATCAAAAACAAAAAAACTTTAAAAATCAGTCTCAAAAAATATTCTGAAGACAGAATAATTCTTGTTTTCACAACCACTGATAATCAAAGGATTCCTAAACAAATAAATCTATAAAAGATTAAAAGATAGCAATTTTGCTTTTTGACAAAACAAATTGCTATCTTATTTTTTTTTATAAAATTTCATATATTTTACTGAATCTTTTCCACAATTAAAAATTAAATCAACAATCGAAACATTATGACAAAAAGGTGGAAACAATTGCGAATATTCCATATAACCGTCATAACTGATATAAGTTAACTTGATATTCGCTTTTTCAAATTCTTTTGCATTAATATAATTCTTTGCTGCTGGTCCTGATAGATATTCAGTACCTTGCGACTGCTTTACCAAATCAACTAAGCGTTGAGTCTTCCCTTCTGAAAGAGTAAAATCCGTATCAAAAGATAATTTTGTTTTTATGCCCAAAATATCGCAAATAAGTTTGATAAACTTATAATTTATCTTGGATAAATAACACTCATTATCATTAAGATACAAATCCTCAAACAAAGGTTTATATTCTTTGAAATACGGACTTTTAGCATAATAAGTATTAAGGGTGAGCCAATGTTTTCTTCTCCAATGACTATTCAAAACCTTTGTTTCGTTGATTTTTTGATTTGAGGATATAATACTATTGTTAACAACAGGAATCGTAAGCCATAAATTTCCCATAGAGGTTTTAATCAAATTTCTATTTCTCCAATCATTTTTTGTATATTGACAACTATCATAAAAAATAAACTCATCAGAAAGGCCAATTATATCAAAATATCCTTTCCAAGGAATGTAATTCGATTGAAGAATTGCAATAGTTTTCTTTTTGTTTTCATTCATGATGTTTTCCTTCCCAAAGTTTATCAAAACGTTTTAATTCTCTCTCTAATTTATAATCTTTCAAATATTTTTCAAAAGTGTACACAGGTTTATAACCAAGTTCTTTCTCTGCTTTTGATATATCCATTACAAAACTTACAAACGAAGGGTTATCTTTTTTGTTAATAATCATATCATTCGCTGGAGATGGTGAAAAAAAACGTATATAGCCTTCAATTTGTTGCAAAAGGGTTGTTCTCTTACCTGTCCCTGCATTATAAATTCCTCCATCAACATCTGAAGTAACGCAACGACAAATCATTTGACACACATCTTTTACATAAAGAATATCTTTAAAAGCATTAGGGTTTCCCCACATTTCTATATTTAAACCTTTACATGCACGCTCTATCATATAACGATAAGCAATAAATTTTTCTTTGCCATCAACAAAATAACTAATCTTAGGAGCATACATATAAACGTTAGGAAGTCTAATAACAAAATCTTTTATACCATATTCTTCTTTGTAAAACCTCATGGTGTCAGCAATCATAGACTTTGTAATTGCATAAAAGGCATGATCCCCTGAATATACAAGTTTTCTCGGCAGTTCTGGTGAAAGAACTTCTTTTACACCCCAATAACCCGCTTGCTCAGCCCATGTTTGAGTATAAATTACTCTTGTTGCATGACTTTTTTTGGCATATTCCATAATTCTTACACTTCCAGTTATATTGGTATTAACATAACTGAAAGGATTAAAACTACTTAAATATGCAGGCAACAAACCAGTAAGATTTATTATTGTATGTATATTATCAGTTGGAAGAATATCGAAATCCTTAGGATTGCAAATATCTACACTATAATATGTAATTCCAAGATTGTCAAAAAAATTTGTATTTCTTCGACCAACCGCAATAATTTCAAATTCTGACATATTAAACCACTTTTTACAAAAATCTGTTAAATATGCTCCAATATATCCTGTTGCACCAAATATTACAATTTTTTTCATATTTCATTATGACACAAAAAAAATTTTCAACAATTAATTTTTTCACTAATTACAAACATTGGTCTTTGTTTTACTTGGTCGAATATTTTGCCGACGTACAAACCAACAATTCCCAACATCATAAGCAATATTCCGCCGACAAACCAAATAGAAAAAACCGTTGAAGTATATCCAGCCAACGAAACAAAACCCATTAATTTTGCAACAACATTATAAACCGCTAAACAAAACGATACTATCGCCATAATAAATCCAACGCTAATGGATATTTTCAAAGGTCTATTAGTATTAGAAATGATAACATCTAAAGATAGTTTTATAAGTTTTTTTAACGAATACGAACTTTTTCCTTCCGCTCGTTCTGAATGTTGAATATCAACAATAGCATAATTAAATCCCAAATAATGTAATAACGAGCCAAAAGAGCGAGAAACTTCAGGCATTTTATTAATTTGAGCAATAACTTTTTTATTGTAAACTCCAAAATTAGCAATTGAACTTTCAGTTTTTAACCCGCTCAACCAACCATATACCCTATGAAACATCTTCGACGACATTCGTTTAAAAAATCCATCATGTCTTACAACTCGGCGAGCGTAAACAATGTCGAAACCTTCGAGTGCTTTATTGTAAAGGTGCGGAATTTCTTCTGGACGGTCTTGCAAATCGCAATCCATCACCACTATCCATTCGCCTTTGCAAAGACTCAAACCGGCAGTAATAGCATAGTGTTGACCAAAATTTCTACTCAAATTAACACCTTTTACTTTGCTATCAACCGAACATATCTGCTTTATTTTCAACCAAGAATTATCTGGCGATGAATCGTTTACAAGTATTATCTCATAATCAGAGGTTATTTGTTCCACAGATTGTTTAACTCTTGAAACCAACTCTTCTAACATTTTTTCACCATAATATATCGGCGATACAATAGAAAACAACATATTGCAATAAAATTTTCTTAGCACAAAAATACTCACATTTTTCTTATGCTGCAACCGTTTGCGAAGTTTTTTAAGAGTTTTTTGTGAGTTTAAAGACAAAAAAAACATTTAACTCATTATTTTTGTAACAGAAGAAATAATCACAAAAGACCCTTAAAGATGAAAACAAAAGTTTTATTATCAGCGTTTTTGCTTTCAACAATGTTGGCAAACGCTCAAAGCATTAAATCCCCTGACGGAAAACTCGAATGTAACTTCGGTGTTGAAAACGGCAAACCGTTTTATTCTCTCAAAAAAAACGGCGAGACTATTATCGACAAATCCTTTTTAGGCTTTATCCTTTCCCCTAACGAAAAAGACCCTTACACTTTCAAAAAAACAGTTGAAAACTCCGACATAGATTTTTCAAAAGGTTTCAAAATGGGAAAAGTTGAAAACTCTAATTTCAGCGAAGTGTGGACTCCCGTTTGGGGCGAAGAGTCGCAAATAGAAAATAATTACAATCAATCGCAAGCAGAATTTATTCAAACATCAAGCGATAGAAAATTTATTGTAAATTTCCGACTTTTCAACGATGGATTAGGTTTTCGTTACGAATTTCCTGACCAAACAAGTATGCCATATTTTGTCATAAAACAAGAATTGACAGAGTTCAAGATGACTCAAGACAACACCTCATGGTGGATTCCGGGCGATTACGACTCTCAAGAATATCAATACACAGAATGTAAAATCTCCGAAATAAAAAAGAATTTCTACAAAGAAGTTCGCGACAATGCTTCTCAAACGTTTTTTTCAGAAACGGGAGTTCAAACACCATTTTTGATGAAAACCGCTGACTCTAAACATTTTATTCTGCTTCACGAGGCGGCTCTTATTGACTATTCCTGCATGAGTTTGGAATATATTGCAAACGAAAACAAATTCGTTTCTCACCTTACTCCTAACGCAATGGGCTATGCTTGTTATATGCAGACTCCTTGCAAAAGCCCTTGGAGAACAATCACCGTTGTTGACAAAGCCGTTGAACTACTATCGTCCCGTCTGACACTAAACCTTAACGACCCTTGCGCCTACAAAGACGTAAGTTGGATAAAACCAGTAAAATATGTTGGCGTTTGGTGGGAAATGATAACAAACAAAAGCACATGGAGTTATACTGACCAATATTCAAGTGTTAAAATTGGTTCAACCGATTTCAAAAACGCAAAACCTAACGGCAAACACGGCGCAACAAACGAAAATGTCAGAAAATATATTGACTTTGCCGCTAAAAACGGATTCGATGCTGTATTGGTAGAAGGTTGGAATATCGGTTGGGAAGATTGGTTTGGATTTTCAAAAGACGAAGTTTTCGATTTCGTTACCCCCTACCCCGATTTTGACGTTAAAAAACTCAACGATTATGCCCATTCCAAAGGTGTTAAACTAATTATGCACCATGAAACATCGTCTTCTATCAGAAACTATGAAAGACACATGGATACTGCTTTCAAATTTATGCAACATTTTGGTTATAATGCTGTTAAGACCGGATACGTTGGCAATATTGTTCCAAGAGGCGAACATCACTACGGACAATGGCTTGTCAACCATTATCTCTACAACGTACAAAAAGCCGCTGAATACAAAATCTGTGTCAACGCTCATGAAGCCGTCCGCCCGACAGGTCTTTGCCGAACCTATCCTAACCTTATCGGCAACGAATCAGCCGCAGGTACTGAATACGAATCTTTCGGCGGCAACAATATCGAACATACTTGTATCTTGCCGTTTACACGTCTTGTCGGCGGTCCTATGGACTACACTCCGGGTATTTTTGAAATGGATTTAACCAAACTTAATCCCGATAATCATTCTCATGTCAACAGCACTTTGGCGGGTCAATTAGCATTATACGTAACAATGTATTCGCCGCTTCAGATGGCAGCCGACTTGGTAGAAAACTATGAAAAATTTCCTGACGCTTTTCAATTTATCAAAGATGTTGCCGTTGACTGGCAAACTTCAAAATATTTGGAAGCCGACCCTATGCGTTATATCACAATCGCACGCAAAGCCAAAGGTTCTCAAAACTGGTTTGTCGGTTCTAAAACAGGTCTTTACGATAGAGTGTCAACACTGAAATTCGATTTTCTTGACAGCGACAAACAATACGTTGCAACTCTTTACATCGATAATCAGAATGCTGACTACAAAACCAATCCTCAAAGTTACAAAATTGTAAAAGGTCTTGTCAACAGCAAAACTATTTTAACACTCAAAACCGTAAAAGGCGGCGGATATGCAATAAGCGTAGTTCCAGCCAAGGCATCAGAAGAAAAAAATCTGAAAAAATTTAAATTGTAAACCACATTTTTTCCAATGTTAAGAAAAATGCAAAATCATTATTGCAACCTGCAATAATGATTTTGTTGTTATGACAAAACGACAATTGCAGGTTGCAATGATGACTTTGTTGTCATGACAAAACGACAATTGCAGGTTGCAATGATGACTTTGTTGTCATGACAAAACGACTTTGCAGGTTGCAATGATGACTTTGTTGTCATGACAAAACGATTTTGCAGGTTGCAATG